>JAUVMD010000115.1 GCA_030600405.1 Nitrospirota bacterium | reverse complement strand
TCCTCAGCGTGATTTCCCTCGGTTTGCTATCGGGCTTCAAAAAGATGCGTAGCCGTTTAAAGGAGGTTGGCGCATGAAAAAGCATGGCCTGGTTTCAACAATAGTGCTGATCGTGCTGACCAACGTAGTGGTGCTTGCCGGCGTGGCCTACAACCGTTCCGGCGAACCCGACGCGACGGTCCAGTTAACCGAAAGGGAACTCCATTGGCAGAAACGCTGGGACCTTACGGACAAGGAAGACACGGGCCTGTATTTGAATCTTAAATGGAGTATGCCGGGATTCAAGTCCAACCGCTGGGATTATACGCACAAAAAAAACTGGATGGATCAGCAAAAACTTGCGGAGTTGGGTTTTAATACCGATTTCCCCCTGGAAGACAAAAAGGCCAGCCGTTATTACAGCCGCCAATTGCCCCGGCAGGCCTATGTGGTTTTGGAGTTTAACGGGGACGCTTATCAGAATTGGTTGAAGGAAGCCAGGAAACGAATCGAGGAGATCAAACAAGAACTCATGGAAGAAAAAAAGGAGAAGAAAAAGAAAGCCTTGGAAAACGATCTCAGACGCATTCAACAGGAGTTGATCACCCAAAGCCATCTGTTTGCTATCGATGCCGGGCGAGATACCCAGGCGTTGAGAAAGCAATATTCAGATCAATCCAAATATATTATCACTCCGGCCGTGTTTGATATTTCGATGCATTACACACCCAGAAAAAAAGAGGAATCCAAATCTCCCCAAAAACCTTATTTGAGTGGTTGGGTTCGCGAAATTTCCATTCCGGAAATTCATGTGCCCAGCGACTATCGATCTTTTTTTACTTCTGGTATAAAAACCCATACCATAACTTACCTGCCCAGGGACAAACCCCTGGCGGATCTGGAATCGCGATACCAGGTGACCCTGAACTACGGCCGACGGCACGAGCCCTGGATCGCGGATGTCAAAAAACTGAAGTAATTAGAAAATTTCAACCGTGACCCAACTCCCAAAGAAATTTGTGCTCGAGCTGTGTGAGTCCAAGGACGAAACGAACCGATTTTCCGCCTCCGATGACAGGACACCGGAGCAATTGATTCGCGTGCTGGACCCGGCTACTGGAAACATCTGGGGATTTGTGGTGGTGGATGACACTCGGCGCGGTCCCGGTCTGGGAGGGATTCGCATGGCCCCGGATGTCACCCTGTGGGAAGTCCGCCGACTGGCCCGGGCGATGACCCTTAAAAACAGCGCCGCGAATTTACCCTTTGGCGGAGGCAAGGCCGGAATCGTGTGCGATCCGGTGGAGATGGCACGGAACCCCGGCATGAAGCGCGATTTGATCGGCATTTTTGCTGAGGTCTTATTTTCCGTAGAGCAATATATCCCCGCCCCGGACATGGGAACGAATGAAAAGGATATTCAGCACATCTACGAACATTATTCCGAACGGCTGGGAACCCATCAACATATGCGCGGCGGGGCTTCCCGTCTCCCTGACAAAGGCGGTATCCCTATTGATGAATGGGGTCTGACCGCGCACAGTTTATTTGCGGCGGTCCGCACCGTGGAAGAATTGGAACCGGACTTTAAACTCAAGGGAGCACAAGTGGTCATCCAGGGATATGGCAACGTGGGTTCCGTGACCGCCTCCAAGCTAAGTGATGTTGGAGTGGTGATCACCGGCGTGTCCGATATTCATGGCGCTTTGTGGCACCCGCACGGGTTGAATGTTGAGGAATTGAATTCCGTCCGACGCGAGCCCGGTGGAATTTCCAACTACTCCGGTCAAGTGGAAAAACGGTTTGGCCTGGATCAAATTGACTGGCTCTTGGAAACGCCTTGCGACATTTTGATCCCCGCCGCCCGGCCCGATGCCATCACCGCTCGCAATGCCGATCGTATTCAATGCCGGAAAATTTTCCAGGGCGCCAACACCCCCAGCAATAAAATGACCGAATACTATCTGCAAAACCGCCGCAATATCGTTTCCTATTCGGATTTCATCGTTAATGTGGGCGGAGTGATGGGCTGTGCGGTGGAACTCAAAATGACGATGGAACAATCGTATCGGGAGCAAGTCCTTTTACAGGGAGAAGATGGAAAAATCTATATGGAACGGTTGATCACCAATACCGTATCCAGTAATATTCGGACCTTGATGAGCCGGTTGAGTGATCAAAAGGATGGCGACCGAATCTTTCGGGAAGAAGCTCAAAAACTAGCACAGGAGCGCCTAGACCATCCGGACGATATCTGGCTTTAAATTTTAGTTCAGGAAGGAATTTATATTAGCTCCCATAAACTTCCTTTAGTATTTTATCCGCGCCCATTTCCAGAATTTCCCCAGCCAGTTCCATCCCGATCCCAACCGGATCCTCGATGGGACCCGTTTTTTCGGCTTTGATTATCTGCTTGCCATCCAGACTCCCCACGAGACCACGAAGGTGTAAAATATCTCCTTGAATCATCGCATAGACACCGATAGGCACCTGACAACCGCCTTCTAGCCGTGTCAAAAAACTACGTTCGGCTTCCAAGGCGCGATGCGACTCCTCATGATCCAGTGGAAAAATGCGATTCATAACGCGGAGGTCTTCCTTCCGGGACTCTATGCCGATAGCACCCTGCCCGCCTCCTGGAAGCATGATTTCGGGTTCGATGAATTCCGTGATGCGGTCCGCCATATCCAGGCGTATCAGTCCGGCAGCGGCGAGGATGATGGCATCCAGGCCTTCCGATTCAAGCTTGTCCAGTCGGGTCTGGAGGTTGCCGCGCATGGGAACCACTTCCAGGTCCGGGCGGTAATGCAGGAGTTGAGTGGTTCTCCGAAAACTGCCGGTCCCGACTTTCGCTCCCTTAGAAAGATCGTCCAGCTTCAAACTGTTTCTGGAGATTAAAACATCACGCGGGTCTTCCCGCTCGGTAACCACCGATAGCGTCAAACTGGGAGGAAATTGAATGGGGACATCTTTCATGCTGTGAACGGCGATATCGGTTTCATAGCGCAACATGCTCTCCTCAATTTCCTTGGTGAACAGTCCCTTGCCTCCCACTTTGGCGAGAGGAACATCCTGAATTTTGTCGCCTGAAGTTTTGATTTTGACCAGTTCGACGGTCAAATCGTCATGCACCGATTCCAATTGGGATTTGACCCAGTGAGCCTGCCAGAGAGCCAGCGGGCTCCCACGCGTTCCGATGGTGATCTTATTGGAAAAAATATCCGGCATTCAATCGTCCAGGTGAAACAAGTCGCGGATGGCTTTCAGATACGTCTGTCCTTCGGAGGTTTGGATTTTCTTTTTGAGATTGACGGTGGGTTTGTGGAGAATTTTATTGATGATGGATGAAGTCATTTGGTGAAGGTTGTTTTTGTCTTCGTCCGAGAGATGCGTCATTTTCTTGAGGGTTTTTTCGATCTCCTGCATGCGCACGGTCTCCGCCCGTTTTCTCAACTCAACGATGGTCGGTATGGCATCCAGCGACTCCACCCAATTATTGAACTTGCTGACTTCCGTCCGAATGATATCCATGGCCACTTCCGCTTCTTTTTCTCGTTCCTGAAGGTTGGCATTCACCACACTTTGCAGATCGTCGATATCATATAAATAAACGTTTTCAAGGTCGTTCACCTCCGGTTCGATGTCGCGGGGAACGGCAATGTCGATAAAAAACATGGGGCGGTTATTCCGTTGATGAATGGCCGCCTGAACGATTTCCTTGTTGATGATAAATTTGGGCGCGGCGGTTGAACTGATGACGATGTCAGCCTTGTGTAATTCGGTTTTAAATTGCTCGAAATCCAACGCGCTTCCGTTCAGGGTTTTCGCTAAAGTCGTGGCCCGTTCATAGGTCCGGCTGGCAACGTACACAGTTTTGACTCCGTAGGAAATCAGGTGTTTGGCCGCCAATTCCGCCATTTCGCCGGTTCCGACCAGCATGACGGTGTGGCTCTCCAGGTCCTCGAAGATTTTTCGGGCCAGCTCCACCGCCGCCGAACTGATGGAAACCGCGCTTTCGGCTATGCCGGTTTCCTCCCGAATCTTTTTGGCTACTTTGAAGGCTTTTTCGAACAGTTGGTTCAGAATAAGGCCGGTGGTCTGCAGGGATTTGGCCAGACTGTATGCGTCCTTGACCTGCCCCAGAATTTGCGATTCCCCGACCACCATGGAGTCGAGACTGGCGGACACCCGGAACAGATGCTGTACTGTTTCCTCTTCCCGGAAAGCGTAAAAATGCTTGTCCAGCAGATTGTAAGGAATCAGGTGGTAGTCACAGATAAACTTCTTCAGGCGATCGATTCCCTTGTCGACATCGTTCACGCGGGCGTAGATTTCCACACGGTTGCAGGTGGAAATAATAAGGTTCTCGTCGATTTCCGGAAAGCTCCCGAGTTTTTCCGAAGACTCCTCGATACTCCCCTTGGTGAACGCAAGTTTTTCCCGCAATTCCACCGGTGTGGTTTTGTGATTGACCCCTACGATGACAAGATTGGATTCAGCCATAATCAAACGTGCAAAAGAATGCTTAATATAACAGTAACAAAACCGATAACCGAACCCTGGGCGACTTTCTTGCCGCGCCAGCCCATCCGGTACCGTCCAAAAAATACCAAACCGTATAATATCCACCCAATGACCAGCGGCCAGATGGCAACCAAGTCCAAAGAAAACAGTGACGCCTGGCTCATCTTGACATTCCAGATAGCCCCTGTCAAAAACCCCAGTGTGAACAGGGGAAATCCGACGGCCACTGCTTTATAAATCAAATTATCCAAAGATTCCAGCGAAGGCATCCGGAAATACATCATGCCGAGTTTCTTCGATTTGACCTGTTTTTCTTGAATTAAATACATCACCCCAAGCCCAAACGCAATGGCAAAAGCAGCAAATCCGATAATGGATAATGTCCGGTGCAGGGTCAATAAAACCCGGAATTCCGATTCCGGGAAATTCACAATTTCCTTGGACAAAAAGGTGGCATAGAGCAGGATCAAAAAGGCCACCGGGATAACGAACGATCCCAGGTCCTTGATCTTGTATCTCCAATGGGTGAAACAATAAACCACCACCACCAGCCACGACAGGAAGACAGCCACTTCAAAGGAGGTGGTGTAAGGTCCATGCCCCGTTTCCTGGGAACGAAGCCCTATGATAGCCGTATGCGATAGTAACCCCACCACCACAGTCCCCGTCGCCAGCGTGGATACCCCAGGTTTCCGGTAAACGAGATAAATAAAGTATTCCAACGATGCCAGCAAATAACTAATCATCGCAATATTAAAGGTAATGATTTTCATCGATTTTCAAAAACTGAATGCGGTTAAAGGACGGGTTATGCTATCACTTTAACCCTGGACAATCAACGACTTAGGAAAGAAAGGGCTTAAAATTGAATGAGTTAGGGGTGGTTTAGGAATCAGAAGGAGGGCTTGATAGTGCGGTGACAGGCGGCGG
>JAUVMD010000233.1 GCA_030600405.1 Nitrospirota bacterium | reverse complement strand
TGGGCGGGGCCCGATTTTATGGTCTTCGAGTAGCGCCAGCCCAGTTTTTCCTGTAAAATTAATAGATTAGCAGACATTCGCTTTAGGACGGGGGGAGCGCACTCTTTAAAAAGGGTAGGTTGCCTTGGCTGAATGTGAACCGGTCGCCGGTAAAATCCCCGGCGGTCCTTAAAGCGAGGAATCACATGCGAATTTTTGTAATCACCGTGATCTGTCTGGTGCTGGCCGCTCCGGCCTCCGCCGGTTTGTACAAATGGAAGGATGAAAACGGAAAAACTCATTTCACCGATGATCCCAGCCGGATACCGCTGGATTACCGCAATAAGAAAGATATGAAGAAAATACAATCCAGCAAGAGCAAGGGAGTCAAGAATAACCTTCCGAAGGCCCATCCCACCCGGAAACATTTGGGAGCGAAAGCGGAAGGTTCTGGTAACAAGGCGGGTGTTGACAAAAATAGGGTGAAGGACCTGCTGAGGCTCAATCAAAAGAGACACTACGGCCATAACTGATTAAGGTATGGTGTCAGCGCGTCAAGAGTTTGCAGTCTGCCGGTTCATTTTCAGGCAATCTTTTGAGAAAAGGGTTTTTTATGTTGAAAACGGGGATGTGTGGAGGAATCGTTTTATTGCTATTGACCGCCTGCGGTTCGGACCAGTCGGCGGAAGAACCTCTGCGCCTGCCGGAAAGAGAAAAAACCTGGGTCAAAACTGAGCGGGTGGATATCACCAAAGACGCCGCTCTGGCACCCAAAAGCGGAGCGGCGATCATTATCCCTGTTAACGAGAGTCTACGTGACAAACTGATGGAGACCCGAGGACCCGCCCCCCAATCCCCGGTTAAAGATACCGACTCCTGTCTGGCCCTGCTCAAACCTCTGGACAAAACGCGTATGTTCGTTCAACGGGAAGGGGGCGCCTGGAGTATGTTCGAACGGGCAACACCGATCAAGCCTTACTCCGACAACGGCATGCAGATCGACAGCAACCTGAACAAACTGGTGTTCTCCCTGCGGCATTTATGCCGGACCGCGCAGGGTGTGCCGCAGAATGATCTGGCCATCAAGGTCAACGGATTCATCGATCGAATGGGAAAAGAAAAAACGCGCGAGCATTTCACAGAAGTGGTGGGCGAAGCGCCGGAGGATGTCGATCTGTGGCTGAAGCACGCCGAATTTTCGCTGAAAAACACAACTCGCAAGGTGCCCTATTCTGAAATTCAAGAGCTGATCCTGAAAGCCCAACCGTTGATCGATCTCTATAAAGAGTTGCTGAACCGCAAGGTGGACGAATCCAACAAGGACGCATTCCTGTCCGACAGCGTCACCCTGCTGGCCGTCATCAAAAGCCGCCTGGCCAACGAGCCGCGCGTGGTGATGGCCATGAAGGAAGACACCGAACCGCCTCTCCCCACCCGCTGGGAAATGTAGTCGATCAGGTTTGTCTTTAAACAACAAACACACCCGCTCAATATTACTGCTTATTTTTTACTCTTGAATTCTTTTTCGTACTGGTTCATTGAGGTGAGGATGGTTTGGAGGGCTTCCTTTTTGCCGAAGAAGTCTTCGACCACGACGTTTTTCTCTTCCAGCACTTTGTAATCCTCGAAAAACCGTTTCACTTCCGTCATGCGGTGCGGCGGCAACTCGTCAATTGATTCGTAATGCGCATACTCCGGGTCGTCGGCGTGCACGGCGATGATCTTGTCGTCGGCCTCGCCATGGTCGAGCATTTTCATGAGGCCGATGGGTTTCGCCCGCATGATGGAAAGCGGCGCTACCGGTTCCTGCCCAAGTACCAGGACGTCGAGCGGGTCGTGGTCTTCGCAATAGGTACGGGGGATGAAGCCGTAGTTGGCGGGGTACTGCACGGAGCTATACAGGATGCGGTCGACCCGGATCATGCCGGTCGCCTTGTCCAGTTCGTATTTGGTCTTGGAGCCTTTGGATACTTCGATGATGGCCGGAACCAGCTCCGGCGTTTCATCGCCTAGCTCCACGTCATGCCAGGGATTTAACATACGTTGATACCCATTACTTGTTATTGGGTTGTGGCGTTTTTATTTTGAAGCCGAGTCTCTAAAAGCCCCGCTACCAGAAAACCAACTCCGCTCGCGGCAAGGAATGCACATAAACCATAACCCACGCCGATACCTGCTTTATTCAGTGCATAGAGGCCGCCGGCCGCAAAAGACACGCAACCCCAAAACATCATATCGTATAGATTCACATACCGACTGAGTACAACCCATAATTTGGAACGCTTTTCGCCACGGATAGCTACAATCAATGCAAAGAAAACAAGCGGCGCGAAAAGGCCAAAACCAATAATAAACACTAAATTTTTATCCAAAACTGACAAGGCCGACAGGACCCACGGCTCTTGATCCGGTATAACTATTCCCTGCGGAATACCCTGTAGTATTCCTAATAGGAAACCGTTGAATCTCGGGAATCGAGCCAGAAACTCCAACATTGAGTTCACCTGCGATTATTTTTTGTATAAACAGCCCAATACAGCCTGTACTAATTGAGATGAGAGACGGAGGGGCGGCGGCGTGTGGTACTTACTTTGCCCAGTTTGGTGGTTTTTTGGGTGGCCTTCTTCGTTTTCTTGAGACTGAACTTCTTCTCGAAACTGTGCTTGATCACTTCGTCCATTGATTCCACTACGATGAATTTTATTTTTTTGCGAACGTTTTCCGGGATTTCGGGGACGTCTTTTTGATTGTCTTTCGGGATGATGATATTTTCAATCTTCACACGATGCGCTGCCAGTACTTTCTCCTTGAGTCCGCCGATGGGTAAAACCTTGCCGGTCAGAGTCACCTCACCTGTCATGGTGATATCCCGACGCACCGGATTGCCCGTCAACGCGGAGATGATCGCCACGGCGATAGTGATACCCGCCGACGGTCCATCTTTTGGAATGGCCCCTTCAGGGATGTGCAGGTGCAGGTCCACCTTATGATAAAAGTTTTTGGGCAAACCAAACTCCGCCGACCGCTGACGCACATAGCTCAGCGCGGCCTGCGCCGACTCTTTCATGACGTCACCCAGTTTGCCCGTCAATGACACCTTGCCGGTGCCGGGGGTGGTGATGACTTCTATGTTGAGCAATTCGCCACCGAACTCCGTCCACGCCAAGCCAGTGGCCACACCCACTTCCGATTTAGTGCGTTCCGCATTCTTCGAAAACTTGGGGACGCCCAGATACTTGTTCAGTCCGGCCGGCTTTAAATCGATGGACGTTTTCTTGCCTTTCTCGACCACCTGGGTTGCAGTTTTCCGGCAGAGCGTGCCGATTTCGCGCTCAAGACTGCGCACCCCCGCCTCCCGCGTGTATTCCTGAATGATTCTCTGCAGAATAGTTTTTCCGATCTTCAGGTTGCGGGTGGTAAGGCCGTGTTCCTTCAGTTTTTTGGGCACCAGAAATTTAGTGGCGATGGACAGTTTTTCCTCCTCGGTATAACCGGGCAGGCGGATGATCTCCATGCGATCCTGTAACGGCTGCGGAATGGTGTGCAAGACATTGGCGGTGCAGATGAATAACACTTGCGACAGATCGTAATCGATTTCCA
>JAUVMD010000192.1 GCA_030600405.1 Nitrospirota bacterium | reverse complement strand
GGTCAAGCTATCTCGCCTCGACCCGGACTCCATGATGGCGAAGAATATCCAATCACATATCAGAAAACATAAAAACTGCCCACCCAAAGTTAAAAAATTACTACAGCAATAAGGGAGAACTAAAGCTAGGTATTCAACTTCTTTCCGAGTTTGGCTTCGACGGAGGCCATTTTCGATGCGAGCCTGCCGCTTTTCCCTTTGCGGTAATCGATCTTGATGGAACAGGTGATGCGGTGGCAATCGGAGCTCATTTTCTCAAAACACTGCTTGATGACGCCCATGACCTCGTCCCATTCCCCTTCCAGGCAAGTGCCCATCGGCCCCAGGCGGTACGGCACGCCGCTGTTTGAGATAATATCCAAAGACCGGCTGACGTACGGGCTGACGCTTTCGCCCTTGTCCATCGGTGACATGCTGAATTCCAGAAGAATCATGATTTCCCCCTCATAAAGTTTAAAAACAAGCGGTTGGCTTCAATTTATGCTTGCATTTTAGGGCCAACCTATGGAATGATCAACCCTATCCATTGAAAACCTAACGGTTTTTCGGAAATCTGACGAAAGGGCGGTACCTTTAGCATTGCCAAAAATTGATGAGATTCGCGACCAGATCGACAAGATAGACGAAAAATTACTGCAACTGTTCAACCGTCGCGCCAAGCTGGCCATCCAAATCGGCCAGGAAAAATCCAAAAAAAACGACTCGAACCATTTCCATGTTCCCCATCGCGAACGGGATATCATCGAGCGCATTAAGCAAACCAATCCGGGTCCCCTTCCCAAAGAGGCGGTGGAATGCATTTTCCGTGAGATTTTCTCCGCCACTCTCGCCCTGGAAAAACCGCTCAACATCGCTTATCTCGGTCCGGAAACCACTTTCTCGCATCAAGCGGCCATCAAGCAATTCGGCCATTCCGCCGTCTTCGTTCCGACCAGCGGAATTGAATCCATCTTTTACGAAGTCGAGCAGGGCCATGCCGATTACGGTGTGGTGCCAATAGAAAACTCGACCGAGGGCGTAGTCAACCTGACGCTGGATTGTTTCGTCGATTCACCCCTGGTGATTTGTGATGAGGTGAAGCTGGGGATCTCCCTTTATTATTTATCCAAGTCCGGTGACCCTAAGAAGGTCCGCCAGATTTATTCGCATCCGCAACCGTTGGCCCAAAGCCGCAACTGGCTCAACCAGAACGCGCCCGGCATCGAACAGGTTACCACCTCCAGCACGGCGGTGGCGGCGGCGATTGCCAGCAAGGACGACCAAGCAGCGGCAGTGGCCGGGAAACTGGCGGCGGAATGCTACGACCTCAAAATTATCGCCGAAAAAATAGAGGACCGCGCGAAAAACACCACCCGCTTTCTCGTCATCAGCCGGGAAAAAGCGAAGAAAGCCAAACGCAATAAAACGTCCGTCATGTTTTCCATTGAGGACGAAGCCGGTTCGCTCCTGAAGGTCCTGCAGTTGTTCGCGCGCAACCAGATCAATCTGACCAAAATACAATCCCGGCCACTGAGAAACCGGTCGTGGGAATACTTGTTCTTTGTGGATTTCGAGGGCCATAGCGACGACCCTCATATTGAAAAAGTGATCCGTTCGGTAGGCAAACGTTGCATTTTCCTCCGGGTGCTGGGATCGTATCCCAACCACGATTAGACGATATGAAACCGTTTAAACAAATGACCATTCTGGGGGTTGGGCTGATCGGCGCATCGCTGGCGCAGTCCTGCAAAAAAAGCCGCCTGGTGGAGAGAATTGTCGGGTTCGGTCGCAACGCCGCCAACCTCAAGAAGGCGCAGGAGCGGAACATCATCGATTCCGGGTCAACGGATTTGAAAACCGCCGTTACCGGTTCCGACCTCATCGTCTTGTGCACACCGGTGGGGGTTCTGGTGGAGCAGGTCCGGGAAATGATTCCGTTTCTCCAGGACGGATGTATCATTACCGACGCCGGGTCAGTCAAAGGCCCGTTGGTCGAGGAAATCGATGCCCTGATGCCCGATTCCATTTATTACGTGGGGGCGCACCCGATCGCCGGCGGAGAACAATCCGGCCTGGAAGCAGCCGGCGTGGATTTGCTGACCGGCGCGAAATGTATCATTACGCCCACCGCAAACACGCAGACCGAAGCGCTTCAGCGGGTGACCGAGTTCTGGGCCGAGGTGGGGATGCAAACCATGACGATGGACGCCCATGAACATGACATGGTATTCGGAGCGCTCAGCCATTTGCCGCATGTCGTGGCGTATGCACTCATGAACACGGTGGCAAGCGTCAAAACCGATAATCACGGCGATATCCTGTCGTTGAGCGCGGGCGGCCTGCAGGACATCACCCGCATTGCTTCCAGCGATCCGGTGATGTGGCGCGATATTTGTCTGAAAAACAAGCGTCCAGTTGTTACACTGATTGATCAATTTCAGGAAACGCTGGCAAATATTAAAACCCTGATCGAACAGGACCAGGCTGACGCCCTGCAGAAAACCTTCGCCAAAGCGAACGGTCACCGGGGCAAGCTGGTGGAAACCAATACATGATCATCGCCATTGACGGACCGGCGGGGAGCGGCAAAAGTACTGTAGCCCAACTCATCGCATCGCGCCTGAATTTCAAATATATCGAAACCGGGTCGATGTACCGTGCAGTAGCGTGGAAGGCTCAACAGGCGGGAATCGATCCTGGAGACACGGAGCGGGTCGCCGAAGTGGCCCGTACCATTTCCATCGAGTTTCAACCGGGGGCCGAGCGCCAAAAGGTAATGGTCGATGGAGAGGATTTGACTCCGGTCCTGAAGACGGAAACCATCGGGCGGCTGGCCGCTATCGTCGCCGCCAACAAAGCGGTGCGCGAGATCATGGTCGCGCAACAACAGAATATGGGACAAAACGGCAACGCAGTCATGGACGGCCGTGATATCGGGACGGTGGTCTTTCCCGATGCAGAAAAAAAGTTCTTTCTGGTCGCCGATCAGAAAGAACGGGCCCAACGGCGCCATGAGGAAATCAAGGCTAAACATCCAGAAGTCACATTTGAAAGAATTTACGAACAATTGCAGCAACGGGATTATGAAGATGAGAATCGCGAAGTATCGCCCCTGGTACCGGCGAAGGACTCGATTCGACTGGACACTACTCAAATGAACATTGACGACGTGGTAGCTCAAATGATCGAAATGATCGGCCCGGTCCATTCACAGTGAATTCAATTGATTATTAACCTTAACCTGAAATATGAAGGAGAAGTAACGTGGTAAAAGCGGTTTTTGATCTTGACGACTCAATGGAAGAGGAATTAACGGCAGAAGAAAAAGCAGCGCATGCGGAAATGGAGGCGTATTTCGACAAGAGCCTCAAAAATTTCCGGGAAGGCGAAATCATCATAGGCAAGGTGTTGGGGCTATCCAAGGGATTGGTCACCGTCGACGTCGGCTTTAAATCAGAGGGCATGATCAGCCACAGCGAATTCCCCGAAGCGGAAAAGGACCTTAGCGTTGGAGATGAAATAGAAGTATTTCTTGAGCGCGTAGAGGACAACAACGGCATAGTCGTTCTGTCCAAAGAGAAAGCCAACAAGATCAAAATCTGGGAAAAACTGGTCAAGGCTTTCGAGGCGGAGGAAATTATTGAAGGCACCGTGGTGGCCAAAGCCAAAGGCGGCTTGACGGTCGATATCGGACTCAAATCATTTCTGCCCGGCTCCCAAATCGATCTGCGACCGGTGCGCAACCTGGAAAAACTGATCGGCGAAAAATTCCAGATGAAAATCATCAAGATGAACAAAAAGCGCGGCAACATCGTGCTGTCACGGCGAATCCTGCTTGAGGAAGAACGCAAACAGGCGCGTGCTGGCACCCTGACCCAAATGAAAGAAGGTAATCAGGTGGAAGGCATCGTCAAGAACATCACCGATTACGGCGTGTTCATCGACCTGGGCGGCATCGACGGCCTGCTTCATATCACCGACATGTCATGGGGACGCGTTAACCATCCCTCTGAAATGTTCGCCATCGGCGACAAGGTGACGGTCATGGTTCTCAAATACGACCAGGAAAAAGAGCGCGTTTCCCTGGGCCTCAAACAAATCACCCCGGACCCGTGGGTGGATGTGGACAACAAGTACCCGGTCAACACCCGCATCTCCGGCAAAGTGGTGAGTATCACCGACTACGGTGCTTTCGTGGAACTGGAAAAAGGCATTGAGGGCCTGGTGCACGTTTCCGAAATGTCGTGGAGCCGCCACATCAAACCTCCCAGTAAAATGGTGAGC
>JAUVMD010000050.1 GCA_030600405.1 Nitrospirota bacterium | reverse complement strand
TCATCACAATACCTCCGGCGCAAGCGACAGAATTTTCAAAAACTTTTTGGCTCTCAACTCACGCGCGACAGGACCGAAGATACGGGTACCCACCGGTTCTTTCGCATCAGTGACCAGCACCGCAGCGTTGCTATCAAATTTGATATAACTGCCTTCCGGACGCCGGATTTCTTTCCGGGTACGAACCACAACGGCTTTTTTCACATCGCCCTTCTTGATCTGGCTTTGCGGTTCACATTCCTTCACCGCCACCACGATGATGTCGCCGACCGAGGCATATCGGCGCCCCGTCCCACCCAGAACCTTGATGCACTGCACCTTTTTGGCTCCGGAGTTATCCGCCACATCCATAACTGTTCTTAATTGGATCATAGTTGTTGTATCCGGCTAAACCGCTTGCGCTGCCTTTAAAACCTTCTCCAAGTTCCAGCGTTTGGTTTTGCTCAACGGTCTCACTTCCCGCATGGAGATAAAATCTCCGACCGAGCATTGGTTCTTTTCGTCATGGCATCTAAACTTTTTGGTCCGCTTGACCACCTTCTTGAAGGTGCGATGGGTGAATTTACGCACCACCAAAACCACGACGGTTTTATCCATCTTGTTGCTCACGACGGTTCCCGTAATTATTTTTTTAATTTTTGCGGCTTCCTGACTCAATGGTCCTCCACGAACATTTTCAATCGTATTGAATTATTTTTTATCAGCTGTTTTCTTATTTTCCTTCTCTTGTTCAATCTGTGCAGGCACAATCGTCGGTTGACTGCCTTTCAGGGTCATGATCCGGGCAATATCGCGCCGCATATACTTCAACCGGCCGGGATTCTCGATTTTTCCCATGGCCATCTGGAACTTCAGATTAAAATATTCTTCGCGCAGGTCGCTTAGTTTTTCCTCGCGTTCTTTTTCAGAAAGCTCTTTTATATCCTGTATCTTCATAATCGCAACCCTGCTTCCTTATTTACTGACTACAAACCGTGTCGGAACGGAAAGCTTGTGCGACGCCAGCCGGAAAGCCTCCTTGGCCACATCTTCCTCCACACCTGCCATTTCATACAAAATACGTCCCGGCTTGACCACGGCCACCCAGTATTCAGGATTGCCTTTCCCCTTACCCATACGGGTTTCCGCCGGTTTTTTGGAGATCGGCTTGTCCGGAAAAATGCGGAGCCAAATTTTACCGCCACGCTTAACGTGACGGGTCATGGCAATACGCGCCGCTTCGATCTGCCGGTTGGTGATCCAACCGCAGGCCAGAGCCTGCAACCCGTACTCACCGAAGCTAACGCTGCCACCGCGGTACGCTGTTCCGCGCATTTTGCCTTTATGGCGTTTCCGGTATTTAACTTTTTTGGGCATCAACATGATGCAAACTCTCCTGTAAGACAGGCCTTAGGTTTTAACCTTGTCGCCATTTTCTACTTTTCCCACCGGCATCCCCGCTTTTTCAAAAATCTCACCCTTATAAACCCAAACTTTGATACCGATAATCCCGTAAGTCGTCAGGGCTTCCGCCGTTCCGTAATCGATATCGGCCCGCAGGGTGTGAAGCGGTACGCGGCCTTCCCGGTACCATTCGCTCCGAGCAATTTCATGCCCACCCAGTCGGCCGGAACATCGAATTTTAATGCCCAACGCACCAAACCGTAGAGAGGACTGCACGCTTTTTTTCATGGCCCGCCGAAAGGAAATTCGTTTTTCCAACTGCATGGCGATATTCTGCGCCACCAGATTGGCATCCAACTCAGCCCGGCGAATTTCTTTGATATTCAGATTGACCTGCTTGCCGCCGATGATGCGTTGCAGTTCTTCTTTCAGCCGGTCCACTTCCAGCCCTTTCTTACCGATGATGATTCCCGGGCGGGCGGTGTGAATGTTGATGCGAATCCGGTTGGCTGACCGCTCGATTTCCAGATTAGCGATGCCGGCATGGGACAGATTTTTTCTTAAGAAACTTCGGATCTTGATATCTTCCTGCAACAGTTCCGGAAAATCCCTTTTACCAAACCAGTTGGATTTCCAAGGCTTGTTGATTCCCAATCTAAATCCGTACGGATGTACCTTTTGTCCCACGTAATTTCTCCGAATTTATTTTTCGTTTAACACAATGGTAATATGGCTGGTCCGTTTCTTAATTTGATTAGCAGTGCCCCGCGCCCGCGGCATCTGGCGTTTCCAGGCCACACCTTCATCCACCGTAATATTCTTGACGACCATATCATCCACATCCACCACCTTGTGATTTTCCTCGGCATTGGCCAACGCGGATTTCAACAACTGTTGAATTTGGCGGGCGGCTTTTTTCCGTGTGAACGTGAGCACATTCATTGCTTCCGTCACGCTCTTGCCGCGAATCATATCTGCCACCAACCGGGCTTTCCGGGGTCCGATGCGAGTATGTCTCAATCGCGCTTTAACATCCATAATTAAAAATTAACCTCTCTCATCAGCCTTTGGGCGGTGCGGCCTTCTTGGTTCTTCCGCTGTGCGCCCGGAAGGTCCGGGTGGGAGAAAATTCTCCCAGCTTGTGGCCCACCATGTTCTCGGTAACAAACACGGGAATGAACTTTTTTCCGTTATGCACCGCCAGGGTATGGCCGACGAAATCCGGGGAAATGGTCGAGCGACGCGACCAGGTCTTCACAATTTTCTTATCATTTTTCCGGTTCAACGATTCGATTTTGTCCTGCAGGGAATCGTCGATAAACGGTCCTTTTTTCAGCGATCGCGCCATTCAAAAATTTCCTTAGTTGATACAACAAGTTGTTCTACAATTAACGTCTCTTTTTCTTCCGGCTCAGAATGTATTTACTGGACAGTTTTTTCACTTTCCTTGTCTTATAACCTTTAGCCGGTGTCCCCCACGGACTACAGGGATGTCTGCCACCGGAAGAGCGCCCTTCACCACCACCCATTGGGTGATCCACCGGGTTCATCGCCACCGCCCGTACGCGCGGCCGCTTCCCCAACCACCGCGAACGTCCGGCTTTTCCGATGGAAACCTTTTCGTGGTCGGTGTTCCCGACCGTACCCACGGTGGCCCGGCATTTGACTTCCACCAGCCGGACTTCTCCGGAACCTAATTTGATGTTGGCATACCGGCCTTCTTTCGCCATCAGTTGAACAGACGCTCCGGCGCTCCGGGCGATCTGCCCGCCTTTTCCCGGCCGTAATTCGATATTATGAATCAGCGTGCCTTCGGGAATCTTTTCCAGAGGAAGACAATTTCCCGGCCGCACTTCCGCATCGGGACCGGACATCACCTTGTCTCCGTCTTTCAGTTCTTTGGGAGCGATAATGTATCGCTTTTCTCCGTCCGCGTAAGACAGTAATGCAATATTCGCCGACCGGTTGGGATCGTATTCGATCCCGGTCACTTTCGCGGGAATGCCATCTTTATTCCGTTTGAAATCGATCACCCGATACAACTTACGATGCCCGCCGCCACGGCGCTTCGCAGTAATCCGACCGTTGTTGTTCCGCCCCCCTTTTCGGGAAATGGAAACCAACAGGCTCTTTTCCGGAGTGGTCTTGGTGACTTCGGCAAAATCGGAGATGGTTTGGAACCGGACACCAGCGGATGTCGGATTTAGTTTACGTACGGCCATATTCTTTACACACCTTCAAAGAAGTCGATGCGATCTCCTTCTTTCAATAAAACGATAGCCTTCTTCCAGGCTTTGGTTTGGCCCTGATGCCGCCCGAACCGCCGGCCTTTGGGTTTGACATTGATCGTATTTACATTGAGCACGGTCACACTGAATATATTCTGCACCGCCTCTTTAATCTGCAATTTATTGGCGGAACGCTTCACCTGAAACATCACCCGGTTGCCATGCTCCTGCATCATGGTGCTTTTTTCCGTAATGAGGGGCTTCTCCAAAATACTGTAGTGATTGAGGTCCATCAGTTTAAACGCTCCTCGATTTTCTTGATGGATTCAGGCGTACACACGATCGTTTCGTGATACAGAATATCAAACACGTTAAGCCCTTCCACCGGCAGCACATCCGTACTAGGCAGATTGCGCACCGCTAATTCCAGATTCTTGTCTTTTTCCGCCACCACGAACAGAGTCCTCGGCGGCAATCCCAGCTTCTTGATCAATTCCACCGCCGCTTTGGTTTTGGGTTCTGAAAGCGTCAGACTCTCCACCACCTGCAGGCCGTTGTTGCGAGCCCGTTCCGTCAGCACGGATTTGAGTGCCAGCTTTTTAGATTTTTTGGACAGCTTGAAAGTGTAACTTCTCGGCTGTGGTCCGAAGACCGTCATTCCGCCGCGCCAGAGCGGAGAACGCGAACTTCCCGCACGTGCACGACCGGTCCCCTTTTGCCTCCAGGGTTTCTTACCGCCGCCGCGAACTTCGCCACGGTTGCCGATGGTGGAAGCGGATCCACTCCGTCGAGCTGCCTGCTGCAGGGAGACATATTCCTTCACCAGATGTTCCCGCACCTTGACATCAAAGACCTCAGGCGACAGGGGAACGGTCCCAATTTTTTTCTTATCCAAATTAATCAAATCCAAATCCGGCATGATAGATTCTTTCTACTCCCTTAATTTTTTGACCCGGGTCTCTGAAGTATCCGGACGATCCCGCCGTTGGCTCCCGGCACGGAACCTTTCAGCAAGACAATGTTATTCCCGGCATCCACCCGAACCACCTGAACATTTTTGGCGTAGACTTGTTCGCCGCCCATGCGTCCCGGCATGGGGCGCCCCTTGAACACGCGTCCCGGATAAGTCGCCATACCGATCGACCCGGCGCCTCGAAACGATTCATGGGTACCGCGGGAGGCAGGATGGCCGCCAAATCCATGGCGCTTCATGACTCCGGCAAACCCTTTACCCTTGGAAACTCCGACCACGTTCACCCGGTCACCCTCCTTGAACATTTCCACGGTCAAGGGTTTTCCCAAGTCTTCATCGCTGACTTCCATGTTCCGGAACTCGGTCAACAGTTGGGCGGGGTCCGTCTTCAGCTGACTGTAAACCCCTCGCATCGGTTTGTTAGTGTGTTTGGCTTTGCGCTTGCCATAAGCCATAACCACTGCCTCGTACCCGTTCTTCCCCTGGGTCCGCTTCAAAACCGGAACGCATCCTTCCACCTGGATCACGGTGACGCAGACACAATTGCCCTTTTCCGTAAACACCTGGGTCATTCCGACTTTTTTTCCCAACAAACCATTCATTACAGTACTCTTTATAGTTTGATTTCAATATCCACGCCGCCGGACAAATCCAGCTTCATAAGCGCGTCCACCGTTTGTGGGGTGGGCTCGAGAATCTCCAGAATTCGTTTATGAGTCCTTATCTCGAACTGCTCTCTTGATTTTTTGTCGACGTGTGGGGACCGAAGCACGGTCCATATGCTCCTGACCGTCGGCAAGGGAATGGGACCCACCACCCGTGCGCCGGTGCGCTTGGTGGTTTCCACGATTTCCCCCACAGACCAATCGAGAAGCTTGTGGTCGTAGGCCTTCAGTTTGATTTTGATTTTCTGATCGCTCATTATTCTGTAATCTCACTGACGATTCCCGCGCCCACGGTGCGGCCGCCTTCACGAATCGCGAAACGCAATTCCTTGGCCATGGCCACTTCGGTAATCAATGTCACTTCGAACGTCACATTATCGCCGGGCATGACCATTTCCACGCCGCTGGGCAGGGTTACCACACCGGTGACGTCGGTGGTCCGGAAATAAAACTGCGGACGATACCCGTTAAAGAACGGCGTGTGCCGTCCGCCTTCATCCTTAGTCAGAATATAAACTTCCGCTTTGAACTTTTTGTGCGGGGTGATCGATTTGGGCTTGGCCAGCACCTGACCGCGCTCGATGTCCTCCCGCTTGGTGCCGCGCAGAAGCAGACCGACGTTGTCACCGGCTTGCCCGTCATCGAGCAGTTTGCGGAACATTTCGACGCCGGTAACGGTGGTTTTCGTGGTCGGGCGGAACCCGACGATTTCAATTTCCTCACCTACCTTGATGATGCCGGTTTCGATACGGCCCGTAGCAACGGTACCGCGGCCGGAGATGCTGAAGATGTCCTCGATCGGCATTAGGAACGGCTTGTCGACCGGCCGATCGGGAACGGGGATGTAATTATCCACCGCGTCCATCAATTCCAGGACACTCTTGCTCTTTTCTGGATCGTCGGGATTTTCGAGAGCTTGCAGGGCGCTGCCGCGGATCACGGGGATGTCGTCTCCGGGAAATTCGTATTTGCTCAACAACTCGCGCACTTCCAGCTCAACCAATTCGAGTAGCTCTTCATCGTCGACCATATCGCATTTGTTCATGTACACCACGATCTTGGGAACACCGACCTGGCGTGCGAGCAGGATATGCTCCCGGGTTTGGGGCATAGGTCCGTCAGATGCGCTGAGGACCAGGATGGCGCCGTCCATCTGCGCCGCACCGGTGATCATGTTTTTAACATAGTCAGCATGGCCGGGGCAGTCCACATGCGCGTAATGCCGTTTTTCGGTCTGATACTCAACGTGGGCGATGGCAATGGTGATGCCGCGCTCTTTTTCTTCCGGCGCCTTATCAATCTGGTCGAAAGCGACGCTCTCAGCGAGCCCTTTTTTGGATAAAACTTCGGTGATGGCCGCTGTGAGTGTGGTTTTCCCGTGGTCTACGTGCCCAATGGTTCCTATATTGACATGCGGTTTATCTCTCACGAATTTTTCTTTAGCCATACCAGTTCACTCCGTTTTTTTGTCCAATCTCAGTTGGTTTATAATGGGGTTTAAATTTTAACTTTATGCCGGAACTTCACTAGAAGGTCCTTTGGATTTAGCAATCAGCTCCTCAGCAATACTGTTGGGAACGGTATCGTACTTTGAAAACTCCATACTATAGTTGGCCCGGCCCTGGGTGGCCGACCGTAAATCCGTCGAATATCCAAACATCCCAGCGAGCGGGACTTCCGCGCGGATCACTTTGGCGCCCGCTCGATCGCTCAATTCTTTAATTTTACCGCGCTTGGAATTCAGGTTACCGATGACATCGCCCATGAACTCTTCAGGGGTCACCACTTCCACCTCCATGACGGGTTCCAATAGAACAGGTTTCGCCTTTTTACAGGCTTCCTGAAATGCTATGGACGCACAAATCTTAAAGGCCATCTCTGAGGAATCCACCTCATGGTATGACCCGTCATTCAGGGTGACCCGCACATCGACCACGGAATATCCACAGAGGATACCACGGTCCATCGCTTCTTCGATCCCCTTTTGAACTGCGGGTATATATTCCCTGGGGATGGATCCACCGACGATCTTGTTGACAAACTCGAATCCTTCGCCAGGCTCGCGGGGCTCTACGTAAATCTCCACATGTCCATACTGACCCCGGCCGCCGGACTGTTTGACGTATTTATATTCGTGCTCCACCCCTTTGGTGATGGTCTCCCGGAACGCCACCTGAGGCTTGGAGACGTTGACGTCCAACGAAAACTCCCTCCGCATGCGCTCCACCAGAATCTCCAGATGGAGTTCACCCATTCCAGAAATAATGGTCTGGTTGGTTTCGGGATCGGTTTTGACTTCGAAGGTGGGGTCTTCCTGCTGAAGCTTAATGAGACAATCTGAAAGCTTGTCCTGTTCAGGTTTGGATTTGGGTTCGATGGCTACGTAAATGACGGGTTGGGGGAAGGAAATGGCTTCCAGCACCACCGGCTTGTCTTCCGGGCAAAGCGTGTCGCCTGTAAAGGTCTTTTTAAAACCGATAGCCGCGGCGATATCTCCGGCGCCGACGGACTTGATCTCTTC
>JAUVMD010000059.1 GCA_030600405.1 Nitrospirota bacterium | reverse complement strand
TCTGGATGCGGTGGTGGCCTTTCACAGTGCGCTTCCCCTTGCTCCCCCGGTGAGCCAGGGACAAGTGAAGGCTTCCGTGCTGGTTATCAACGGTGCGGACGATGGCTTTCTAGACCCTAAAACGGTGGCATCCTTCAAGAAAGAGATGGCGGCCGCTACGGAGGATTTCAAATACGTCGCTCTGGTAGGTGTCAAGCATAGTTACACCAACGTTCAGGCCGACGAGTTCAGTAAAAAGTTCAACATTCCCGCGCTGGAATACAATAAGGAAGCGGACGAACGCGCCTGGTCCGCCATGCAGGATTTATTCAAACGGGTGTTTTCCAAATAGTCGTTACTCCCCGGTTTCAGTGCCCAGGGTATTGGAATGTCCCGGGCGCTTTTTTCTTAGCGCCGCGCTTTCAGAATCAGGTTGAACGGTGTTTCCGCAGCGCGGCGGAACCGCGTGAATCCGCCGGATCGCCCATGTCGTGCAAGCAGTCAAAGAAAGTGACCAGTTCGTAGCCTTCGCCGGGGAAATCCTTCGCTTTCGCGGTAGCGAAGGTCACGTTATCGAGTCCCTTTTTCTCGGCCAGCACAGTTGTATCGAACCGATTATGTATTGCAGGGTATTTCTTTGCCGGCGGGTTCCCATGAGGTGCTCTTTGAGTATCATCCGATACCCTTCTATGCCAGAATGATACTCACTATATCCTTTCCCTCCTGATTCTGATCCTTTGGGTTTTCCGTCCTTTTTCCGGAAATTACACCTGATCTTTTACGGTTAAAGTCACCCTTATTTCCCCTTGGCAAATGGTTACAGGTGAATGGGCATTAAGATTTGACGGAATGCCGAACTTTGGTTAGAATGTGCCCATCCAAGTTAACTGTACGGTTCAATCGTGCCCGAAAACCCTGTTTCCCAGGTGGCTTGGGCGATTGCGGGGGGTTATGGGCCAGTTGCGGCAAAAGCTTCATTGGATGAGGTATCAGGTGGGACGATTATTTTTCCCGGTAGTGGAACCCCTGTTTATTCTGCGGGAAAATCTGCGCACCGCGGTCCGTCGACATTTCGACCAGGCCATCAAACATATTGAAAATAAAAGCTTTGTAGTGGCCCAGCTGAACTTGAACAGGGTGCTGAGCCTTTATCCCAAGCACTTTCTGGCTCGTGTGTACCGCGGCCGAATCTACCTGCGGCAAAAGCAGTACCGGCAGGCTTCTGAAGATTTGTTGCAGGCCAACCGGATCAGCCCGTTCCGGTTTACGCACTATCGGTTGTATCGTGAATATCTGGAATCGATTGGTGAGGGAACTCAGTTGGGTGAAGGCCGGCCTCCGGCGCATTGGATGGGGAGGCTCAAAGGGTTGAGTCAGGCCCCTGATTTCGATGCTTTTAATCCCCAATCGGTTTTTGAGGATTCCACGGATCCCGAAGAGGATCAGTTGATGGTCATACAAGACCCGGATTTAACCCAGAGCGAGCGGGGGAAATTCGGAGATATGGGTCCAATCACAACTCGTGAAGCGGAAAACGCCGACTGGGACCACGTCCTTAAAAAGCTCACCTCTTAATACCTCTAGAATATTTTTCCTAATTTCAACAGTTCGGTGAGCTCATCGGTGGCAGGTAACACTGCGCCTCATCGCAATTCAATTCCGTCAAAAATTTTATTTGTTCTTCGGTTTCCACGCCTTCGGCGGCGGCGTTGGTCTGCAGGTTAAAATCTTTTATAGGGGAAGGGGAATATGAACTCTAATATCCACAAAAATACAAATAAAATAAAGGGTACCCGCCAGGGTCAATGGAAGCAACATTGGCAATGGCTTCTCTAGGGAGGTTCAACCCTGACGGGCCCCATTTTAAAATGACCCTAAAATAGAATAGTTCACCCTATATATGGACCCTTTAATCCGGAAAATATTCCCGGAATTTTGTTTTATTACAGCTTTGAGAGGGAAAGCAGAAGAAAAATTCCAGTTGGGTGGCGGCTGCCAGGCAAGAGCATCGCATGAATTTTAAACAATATTTGTGGAGAGGGGGGCTTTGTTGCCAGTTTTCAGGATACAATCTGAAACCCAACTCAAGAATTCGAAGAGATTGTGCTGGCCCTCAAGGCCTCAGACAAAACCGCCATCATGGGTTTCATCTGCATGTTGGTTGAGATACGCAACCAATTGGGTACGTGAATTAACTTGCAACTTTTTATGAATTTTCTTCAGGTGGGTTTTAACGGTGTGAGCACTGATAAAAAGCCGTTCGGCAATTTCATTACGTCCCAAGCCATCGTGGATCAAACAGCAGATTTCCATTTCGCGCCAGGTGAGGCCCACCTTTTCAATTAACTGGTTGGACTTGGTGAACGGATCGGCGGCGGGATGGATGCGAAGAAGCCATTGGTTGGTATTGTTTAGGTCTTGGGCCTCCAGAGGAATCAGATACAACTTGTAGGTCCCTTTGGGAAGGGTAAAAAAGGAAACTTCCCGGCCCCACTTTTCTGATTCTTCCTCCGAATCAGATGTATCCAGTTTGGCCTGTTCCCTTTTAAGAACCTTAATCAAGCTCTGGGGGAGCTCTGCCTCGGAAGACATATCAAAAATTTCTCGAAAGGCCTGATTGGAAGTAACCACATTTTTAGTATCACTTACTATGGCAATCCCCGAAGACGATTTTAACAGGCCCTGAACCATGGTCCGCGATTTAACCAGCTCCTCTTCCAGTACCACCGATTTGATTTTGTAGGCGAGAAACGAAAAGAGAGTTTGTGCCTCATTTTCGTCTCTTAAAAAAATTTGCTCACTGACCTCGTTTTGGAGCAACAAGAGTTTGGCAAGGGGATCTTCTTCAAGATAGGATCGAATGATTTCCTGGTCCTGAAGGCTTAATTTGGAGCACCCTGTTAGAGGTGGTGGTTCGGTTTCGGAGACCTGAATCACAAAATGGCGAAAATTGTCCTCGAAAGCAGGATAGATATGGTCTTTAATCGCTTTACTGAGTTCCCCCCGGTTTTTGCACTCCAGCAGAACTTTAAACGCTTCCTGTAAAGAAAAATTTCCGGACTGTACCATGGGCGGGGGCTCGGCTTTTGTGTTCATAATCGGATTCAAGATTGCAGGAAAACTTTATTAAGCCATTGGATTGCAAGATCATAATTTAATTTTGAGAGGATGTCAAAGCAAACCCTTCCCCCGTCTAAATAGGGCTGATTGGCGGAGGGGGGCGGGAATAAAAGCCCAATAGAAATTCAACTTCTCCAGAAATCTCCAATGAGAAAGAGGGCTTCGTAAAAAAGTTAAAAGAGGTATTAAAATACCCCTAACGGGGTATTGCAAGGGGTTGATTTGATCGATAGTCTTACATCTACTCTTAGATTGAAATAGATTAATGTAAATCAAAACCTCCTCTTAAAAATTTTTAAATTGGAAGTTTGGAACACTAATCAATGGACAGGACCTGAAAAAGAATGGCACCAGGTGTCATTATTTTTGGGTTTTACGGCTCATGAAGAAAAAGCAGAATTACTGGATTATCCATTTTTTCCTGCCGGTGGTGGCATCATTCCTGTTCAACGGCGGAGTATTTGCCGGGAATCCGGGGGATATCTCCCTGAGTAAAGGGGGAATGGGTGCCATTAAACTTTTGGGTAAAAACTCCATAACCCACTTTAAAGACAAGAGTTCGATTACCCTGTATCGGTTCGGCAAGCATTTGGGGCAGGGACCATCGGACCGGCGCTCAGCAGAAAGGTGAGAGATGATCAAGCAGTTAAGAAAAAAAATAGCCCGTCCGGGTCTATTGTTCCTGATTCTCTTGTGGGTTCTTTTAACCTAAAGCTTGGGTGTGCAGAGGTCATCGCATTCTTAGGTGAATGAATCTTCGAGACTACCAGTAAAAATTCACGCCGCCGGAAACTTTTTTTATCCTTGCTCCCCTAAGGACTCCTCAGAAGAAAGTTTATGAGCCCGGCGGCGTGTTACAATCTCTTCCCATTAAATAACGAAAATTAACGTCCCGTGGCTAACGCACTGGGGCTGACCGCTTCAATATATCCTTCCGGTCCAGTCCCTCCAGCTTCAGGTCGTGTTCCACCATCATTTCCACCAGTTCCTTGAAGGGAGTTTTGGGAGCCCAGCCCAGTTTGGTCTTCGCCTTGGTGCAGTCTCCCAGCAACGTTTCCACCTCCGTCGGCCGGAAATATTTGGGATTCACCTCAACCAGTACCTTGCCGGTTGCTTTATCAACGGCTTTTTCCTCCACCCCCGAGCCCTGCCAGTCCAACTCAATTCCGCAAAAACCGAAAGCAAGGTTGACGAATTCGCGGACCGTCCGTTGCTCGCCCGTGGCCAGCACATAATCGTCAGGCTCGTCCTGCTGAAGCATCAGCCACATGCCTTCAACATAATCCTTCGCATAGCCCCAGTCGCGCTTGGCATTCATATTGCCCAAAGACAATCTTTCCGCCTTTCCCTGGAGGATTTGCGCCAGGGTCATGGTGATCTTGCGCGTCACAAAATTTTCTCCACGGCGCGGGGATTCATGGTTGAACAGGATGCCGCTACACGCAAACAGGCCATACGCCTCCCGGTAATTGATGGTAATCCAGTGGGCGTACAGTTTGGCAACGCCGTAAGGGCTGCGCGGATAAAACGGAGTCGTTTCCTTTTGCGGGGTTTCCGCCACTTGGCCGTACAATTCGCTGGTAGAGGCCTGGTAAAAACGCGTTTTGTTTTTCAGTCCCATACTGTTAATCGCATCCAGAATGCGGAGGGTTCCCATGCCATCGACCTGCGCGGTGTAATCGGGCGTGGCAAAACTGACCGCGACGTGACTTTGTGCGGCCAGGTTATACACCTCGTCGGGTTGAATCGTGGCGATCAATCTGTTGAGACTGGAGGAATCGGTCATGTCTCCGTAATGCAGTTGGAACTGGCCGGATTTTTTGGTTTTCTGGCGGATATCCTCGATCCGCCCCCGGTTGAAAAAAGACGAGCGGCGCACCAGCCCATGCACCTCGTAACCCTTCTCAAGAAGTAATTCAGAGAGGTAGGAACCATCCTGCCCCGTGACCCCGGTAATAAAAGCTTTCTTCATAAACGCATTTCCCTATAGGATTTTTAAGAGTTCGTTCACAAATGGAGAAATCAGTGTATTTACTTATTATCGCAACAACGATTGAAAATATTCAAGGTCCGACTGAACCATTTTCCGCACCATGTCCTCGAATGATACTTTCGGTTCCCATTGCAATTGAGAGTGAATCTTGCCCGCATCGCCGACCAGCGGGACATCCTCTTTCGGCCGGTAAAATTCCGGATCGATCACCAAGTATTTCTCGTAATCCAAATCCAGTTCCCCGAAGGCTTGTTCCAGAAAATTTTGGATGGTGTGCGTCGTTCCGGTAGCGATGACATAATGATCTGGTTGGTCGGCGTTCAACATGGCGTGCATGGCGATCACAGTGTCACCGGCGTAACCCCAGTCGCGTTCGGCTTTGATGTTGCCCAGCCGGAGCTCGGTTGCCTTGCCCAGTTTGATTTTCACCGCAGTCGAAGTGATTTTGCGAGTGACGAACCGGGTCCCCCGCCGGGGCGACTCATGGTTGTATAATATTCCGGTGCAGGCGAACAGGTCCAGGTGATCTCGGTAGTAACGGATCAGGTCATGTCCGATCACCTTGGAAACCCCATATATCGTCCGGGGATTGAATGGAGTGTTCTCACTTTGTGGCGTCTCCGAAGCCAGCCCGAACATTTCGGACGAACCTGCAAAAAAGAAACGGCAATCCGGTGCATGGTTCTTTAAACCCAACAGCAGGTGATGAGTGCTTTGAGTGTTGGTTTTCAAAATAGCCGATTCGTCCTCCAGTGAATTAAGCACAAACGTCTCGGCGGCGAGGTGGTAGCATTCATCGGGTTGAACCGTTTGGATGAGGGCTTCCAGATTGCTGTAATCCTCCAGATTGCCTGCATGCAGGAATAATTTATCCCGAATCGATTGGATCCGCCAAAAGGAATGGTCCTCCTCGGTGCCGGCGTTCGGGCGTATCAAACCGTGAACCTCATATCCCTGGGCGAGGAGATATTCGGCAAGATAGCTTCCATCTTGTCCTGTGATTCCTGTGATCAACGCTTTTTTCATATGGGTCAGGAGGATGGTAAGGGCGGTTTTCCTGAAGGTCAAGTTCCAGGTTGTTTGTCTTCGATCCGTTTGCAAATGAACAGTTGAATATCGCCAAAACTGAATGGAATCATTAAATTCTTGAGGCGAGTATTGCCGATCTTTTCTCCCATAAATTTGGCTCCGAAAATACCCAATGCATCCAGTTTGACGAAAAAGTATTCCAGAGTAATGATGTGGGTGTATTTTTGAAAATGCACGAGTTCCAGACCGGCCTTGTTCAATAATTGCTTCATGGCGTCCAACGTGAAATAGAACAGGTGCATATCCATATACCAGGGCCATCTTTCTTTCAGGATTTTTGGATACCAGTTGTCGATGAACAGGGTGGAAAACGCGAAGATCCCGCCCGGTTTCAAGCGAGAATGGATCAGTTTCATCTCATCAATGGGATGCGGCAGGTGCTCCATGACATCCCACATGGTAACAACATCGAAAGTTCCCTCCTCCATCGGCAGGTCTTTGAGGGTGCCCTGAAATACGCGCTCCTTCATTACTTCTTCTGAATAGTCCGCGGCCCATTTGGAAGGCTCGACCCCGAGTGTTTCAAATCCGTTATCATGCGCAACTTTAAGGGAAACGCCGCAATAGGATCCGATATCGAGCAACTTTCCGGAGGCGGGAATATAAGGTTTGATTTTTTCAAAATTATACCGAAAGGTTTTGAAGCGCGAGTCGATATTTTTTAAATAATCCTGGTCTTCCACCTCCGAATAAAAACTAAGGAGCTTTTCCGCATTATGCCGGGTTTCGTTGAACACCAGGCCGCAATGCAAGCATTTCAGAATTCTTCCATGGGTTCGATGGCCGGTGCTGGTGCACTGGTAAACCGAGGCATTTTCATTTTCTGCATAATTGGCCGGAAACATCTCCATTTGAAATATGGATCCACAATTTTCGCAGGATTGAGGCTTTTTGTTTTCTTTATTCGATTGATAAACGGCAAACGGGATGACAAACAATCTCCGGTAAAACAGGCGGCCGATATTGTAGATCGCCTTAAAGATTTCG
>JAUVMD010000332.1 GCA_030600405.1 Nitrospirota bacterium | reverse complement strand
GAACGGCTCGTGGAACTCCTGAAACAGGATCAGTACAAACCGCTCAGCGCCGTGCAACAGGTGATCTCCCTTTTCTCCGGTGTGCGCGGATTGCTGGATGACATCAAGGTCGGTGACATCAAGCGGTTCGAGTCCGGTCTGTTGAACTTCATTGAAGAGAAGCACAAGGACATCATGGACGCGATCGATAAAGAGAAAAAATTAAGCGACGAAACTGAAGAAAAACTGAAAAACGTAGTGAATGCTTTCAAGGAAATTTTCTAAAAAGCCATGCCCAATTTACGAGACGTCAAACAGCGAATCAAGAGTACCAAGAACACCGAGCAGATGACCAAGGCCATGAAGCTGGTCTCGGCCTCCAAACTGCGCAAAGCCCAGGAGGCGATCCAGACTGCCCGGCCGTACGGTCATAAAATGCGCGAAGTGATGAACCATCTCGTCGCCCGGTGCAATAAAGACCTGCATCCTCTGCTGGACAACCGAACCGGCAACCGGGTGCTATTGGTGGTGATCACCGCGGATCGCGGACTGTGCGGGGGGTTCAACAGTAATATCGTCAAGATGACGCAGGGGTTGATCGAGGAAAACAAAGACAGCGAAATCTCACTATTTATCGCCGGGAAGAAGGGACTGGATTTTTTTCAGAACCGGCCGTACCCGATTGAGGATAAATACCTGGGGTGGACCAAGGACTTTGAGTACCTCAAAGCGGTCGAAATCGGCGAAATGCTGGCCCAGCTGTTCATTGAAAACAAGACCGACCGGATTTACATGGTGTACAACGAGTTCAAATCCATCATGCAACAGGAAGTCATCCGCGAGCAACTGCTTCCCATTGTTCCCGAAGAGGTCGATGGAGAGGACATTACGGATTATATTTTCGAGCCGGATGAGGAAACCATTCTGGAAGACTTATTGAAACGGTACATGACAACGCAGATCTACCGCGCGTTTCTGGAATCCAGCGCCAGTGAACACGGCGCCCGGATGACCGCAATGGATGCCGCCAGCCGCAATGCCAAGGAAATGATTGGCAAGCTGACGCTGTTCTACAACCGGACCCGGCAGGCGTACATCACCAAGGAATTGATCGAAATTGTGAATGGGGCGGAAGCGCTTAAGGGCTGAGGTCACACCAAATTATCAAGTAAAGGAGCTTGGAATGAACACAGGAACCATCACACAGGTCATTGGACCCGTCGTGGATGTCAGCTTCAAGGACGGGGAACTGCCCGCCCTTTACAACGCCATCCATATCAAAAAGTCCGGCGATAACGGCGGCGGGGAGACGATTACGCTGGAAGTGGCCCAGCATCTCGGGGACAGCTCGGTTCGTACCGTTGCTATGCAGCCTACCGACGGCCTGGTGCGGGGAATGGCCGCCACCGATACCGGGAAACCCATCTCGGTGCCCGTGGGTAAAAATGTTCTGGGACGTATCCTGAACGTCATTGGCGAGCCGGTGGACAAAAAACCGCCGGTGGAATCCGAAGAAACCTGGAGTATCCACCGCGACGCGCCGACCCTGGAAAACCAGGACACCAAAATGGAAATGCTGGAGACCGGCATCAAGGTCGTCGACCTTCTCGAACCCTACCTGAAGGGCGGCAAGACCGGCCTGTTCGGCGGCGCGGGTGTTGGTAAAACCGTATTGATCATGGAGCTCATCCGGAACATCGGCTCCGAGCATGGGGGTTACTCGGTATTTTCCGGCGTGGGCGAACGGACCCGTGAAGGCAACGACCTCTATCACGAAATGGTCGAATCCAAGGTTATCGACAAAACCGCACTGATCTACGGTCAGATGACAGAACCCCCCGGCGCCCGCATGCGCGTCGGCCTGACGGGACTGACCATGGCCGAATATTTCCGCGATGTCGATGGGCAGGACGTTCTGCTGTTCATCGATAACATCTTCCGATTTTCGCAGGCCGGTTCCGAAGTGTCCGCACTGCTGGGACGTATTCCCTCCGCCGTTGGATACCAGCCGACGCTGGCGACGGAAATGGGTAACCTGCAGGAGCGTATCACCTCGACCAAAAAAGGGTCCATCACTTCCGTTCAGGCGATTTACGTGCCGGCGGATGACTTGACCGACCCCGCTCCGGCGACGACGTTCTCGCATCTCGACGCCACCACCGTTCTCAACCGCAGAATTTCCGAGCTGGGTATTTACCCGGCAGTGGATCCCCTGGACTCCACCTCCCGTATTCTTGATCCCCAGGTCGTGGGCGAGGAACATTACAACATTGCCCGCGAAGTTCAGAGGATTCTGCAACGATACAAAGACCTCCAGGATATCATCGCCATTCTCGGTATGGACGAATTGACCGAGGAAGACAAGGCGCTGGTGGCGCGGGCCCGAAAAATCCAGAAATACCTGTCGCAACCGTTCTTCGTAGCCGAAACGTTTACCGGCACTCCCGGAAAATATGTCAAGGTGGAAGACACCATCAAGGGTTTCAAGGAGATCATCGACGGCAAAATGGACAACATCCCCGAGCAGGCGTTCTACATGGTGGGGGGCGATTGAGGATGTTTACGAAAAAGCCGAAAAATTGAAAAAAGGATAAACGATCATGGCGGACAAACTCTTTTTATCGCTGGTGACTCCGAAAAAGGAGATGGTGGCCGATGCGGAAGTGGATCAGGTGAACATTCCCGG
>JAUVMD010000034.1 GCA_030600405.1 Nitrospirota bacterium | reverse complement strand
TTGCCCAAAGCCCATACTTGACCCGGCTCAAATATCTTCGTTTGAACGATAATAACATTGCTGACCAGGGGGTGGAGGCGCTCGCGCAGAGCAAGACCCTGACGCAGATGGAGGAATTGTATCTGGAGCAGAACAACTGGATCCATGCGCAGGGGGCGAAGGCCATTGCAGAGTCCCCGGCCTTGTCCAGCCTGCAGACTCTGGTTCTGGGTTTGAATCTGATCGGAGATGAGGGGGCGAATTATCTGTCGGAGTCAAAATTTTTGAATAAGTTAGCCTTTCTCAATGTCATTGGGAACAAGCTAACGGCCGCCGGGGAAGAAACGCTTCGATATTCCCAAAACCTGCCCAAATTAAAAACCCTAGAGCTAGTGTAAATTATACCCCACTAGGGGTATTTATTATTGAGTGCTTTTTTCTATATACTTCAGTCGGTCACTGCTGATCTGAGTGTTGACCATCTAAGAGTAAGGCGCATCCCGGCAGATCAGGACACCCGTTCGTAGCTTTATTATGGTATTTGCGGAATTTAAGCCGACCTGAATGAGTCAGAAAAAATTCTAATTATTGTTTGCTATTTTTTAGTAAACCCCTTTCCTTTTGTCCCGATGGTAGATAAGACGGTTCAGGACATCAAAAATATCCAGCCCTTGCGAGAATCCATCATTGGGTTCATGCAAAACCATAGAGGGAATGAGGAAAAATTTTTGCAAGAACTGGAGCAAATTGCACGGTCGGAAGGAGATTTAATCTTCCCGGTGTTGCTTAATATATTTACTCAGCTGGACTTCAGCCAGAGAGAGGCCAAGGAAATCTGGGAAGGTATATTGAAGCATCGTAAGGGGATGAGCGAGTCTTTCAAGCGGCGGGTCAATTTACTGACCGCGATTTGCGATTATTTTTTGACCATTAAAAAATCCTTTAATTATCCCAAAGTGGTCGAGTTCAAAGTGTTTGAGGAGGCCAACCATTTTTCCAAGTGTGACTCGTTAACCGGCCTGTACAACCGTGGTTACTTTGAAGACTCCCTGAATGGCGAAATTTCCCGGGCGCGACGTTACGATACGGAGTTTTCCATGTTGTTTTTGGATCTGGATGATTTCAAGCAAGTCAATGACACCATGGGACATCTCGCCGGGGATTTTGTGCTCAAGAAAGTGGCAAATCTCATCCTCAGCGAGAAGCGGGAAGAGGACGTGGCCGCCCGTTACGGCGGTGAAGAATTGGTGGTAATTCTGCCCGAGACCAACAAGATCAACACGATCATCAAGGCCGAGCGGATACGGAAGAAAATCCAGGATATGCCTCTCGTTTTTGACGGCAAGAAAATTAAAATTTCAGTGAGTGGTGGAATCGCTACCTTTCCCCAGGACGCGGTGGAAGCCAATAAACTGATTCATTGCGCCGATCAGGCTTTGTACCGCGCCAAAGCAGAAGGAAAAAACCGGATTTGTTTATTCTCCATCGACAAGCGCCAGTACGTGCGTATCCATTTTGCCGGTGAAATCAAGGTTCAGCCGTTGGGAAAATGGGTTGGCCAGAGTCAGGTCTTTGCCAAGGGCAAGGATCTCAGTATTTCGGGAATCTTGTTTGAATCTGAAAATCCCATGGAAATTGGAACCAAGATTCAGCTGGAAGTCCCCATTCCCAGCAAGGACAACCCCATTATTCTGGTCGGAACCGCGGTGCGCGTGGAAATCTTCGAGGATCACTACGACATTGGCGTCAGCTTCGTTCAGTTGCAAGGGGCCGACCGTAGAGAGTTAAGCTCATTTCTGAAAGTGATGCCGGAATCCTGAATCCAGCCGGATTCAGGACCCTATTCTAATTTCAATTCAATAGCCCACTATACGCTTGTACCGGTATTCGTCAAAAACTCCATCATAGGGTCCAAGTTTTTTGACTCTTTTACACAGTCTACCCCACGAAAACCTCAAACCCCCACTAACATTAATTCCTTAAGCCCAATAAAACATTGATTCTAAAGGATTTGTGGGTGCGCCTCGATTCCGTTTGGCATTTATTTTGCTTTAATCAAAGGGGGAAACCAATTTACAACCGATGGAGAATAACTCACGGTCATGGATATATTACAGGACCACTCAAAGGTATCTTTAAGGGCTTCACTGATTCAGCAACTCAATGCCTATTCACAGAATGAGGATGAATTCTTGCGCCATGTGGATGACTTGGCAGGAACCCAGGGCGAAAAAATTTATCCCGTTCTGTTGAATATTTTCACACAGCTGGATTTTAAGGATAACGAAGCCCGATCTATTTGGCAGGGCCTGGTGCAGCATCGACAACAGATGATGGACTGCATGGTCCGGCCGGTCAACCTCACCACAGCCATCTGCGATTATATGTTGACCGTTCGTCGAGAGTTGATCCATCCCAAAGTGGTGGAGTTGAATCTGTTTGAAGAAACCAGCCATTATTGCAAATGTGACCGCCTGACCGGTCTTTATAACCGGTCCTATTTTGAGGAGGCTCTCAAGAGCGAGGCATCGCGGTGCAAACGCTATCAAACGGAATTTTCGCTGGTCTTTTTTGATCTCGATCATTTTAAAAGAATCAACGACACCCTTGGGCACCAGGCCGGGGATATGGTTTTAAAATCTGTCGCCAAACTGATTCAATCAGAAAAACGGACTGAGGACATCGCGTTCCGTTTTGGCGGAGAGGAAATGATCCTGATACTTCCCGGAACTCCAAAATACAATGCTTTGATTCTTGCCGAGCGCATCCGGCATAAAATCGAACGTATGAATTTGAGTTTCGAAGGGAAGCAAATTGAAGTTACGGTTGCCGGTGGAGTCGCCACATTTCCGCTGGATACTGATATCGAAACGGAAATGGTAGAGTGTGCCGACCGGGCCTTGTACCGGGCCAAAGATCAGGGTAGGAACCAGATCGTCCTATTTTCGGAAGACAAACGCCACAACTATCGAATGGGTTTGATCGGTCCCATAAAAGTTCAGGAGCTTGGAATGAAAACCAGCCAATCGCCCTCTTTGGGCCGCATAAAGGATCTCAGTCTTTCGGGTATGTTATTTGAATTGCAGAAACCCTTAGACATGGGAAGCCGTATTCAGGTGGAGGTGCCTCTCTCTTCCCGGGATACACCGTTGGTGATGGTGGGGCGGGTGACCCGTTTACAGCCATCCGGTTCTTCTTATGATGTGGGCGTCACGTTTCTGCACTTTGGAGAACAGGATCGGGTGGACATCAGTAAGCATTTTACCAGTCTGCTTCAAGCGTTCTCTTCTGCGTATTAATACCTCTTCTCTTTTCATCCACCCGAATCAAACTTGCCGGAGCTTTCAAAGGCTCTTTGTGGTGATTGCTCCCATAATCCCGAGAGACGGTTTAAGGGCGTGGAAAATACCGGGCACTTGGCCTGGGGCTGTAGATGAAGTTTGCTAGAATCGCCAGGGTTTCCCGGTCGATGGTGACAGGAAAAGGATAATAGGGTGCCGCGGATTTAACCGCCTGCAGCGCCGCCTCATCCAGAACGTTGTACCCGGAACCATTGATCAACCTGACATTCGTCAGGTTGCCGTCCCTGGAAATCTGAAAACGAAGTGTCAGTTCCCCGGTAATTCCCTTGCGCTGCGCCTCGTAGGGGTAATTCCATGCCAGTTCGATCTGTCGCTTGATACGCGCAAAATAGGAGGCATACTTGGTTTCCCGTGTATCCAGGGAAATCGCTTCACCATCATCCTCAGCGGTTTCGGATTCCATATCCATAGCGGCGTATTTATCCGCATCGAATCCATCCAGGAGTGCCAGCGTTCCTCCGGTAATCCGTTTTGGTGGTGAACTTTTGGAGACTTCTCCCTTGGTTTTGGGAAGAGTTAATCCTTTGTCATGTGGACGGAAAGGTTTTTTAATCGTTGAGGGGGTGGGCTCCTGTGGTTTTTTCTTTTTGAGAGTGGGTTGCGATTTTTTAGAAATCGCTACGGATTTTTTGGCTTTGGGGACCACCGTTTTTTTGTTCTGATAACGCCGGTTCTTTTTGGTGTTGCGATTGGAATGGGCCCGGCTGTCGTAACGGGCAATCAACTCGGAACTTTTAGGCGTTTCAATAGTGCGCGGTTTCGGAATGTCTGCAAGGGTCGGGACTTTTTGCGGCAGGTATTTGACCTTCACCGCGGGAAATTTTTTCTTCAGTATCTTATCGTCAGACCATTCATGTGTGATCATAACAATATGAAGGCACACGGACATAAACACAAACCATTTAAGCCGCGGAGCTTCTTGAATTATAAGTCTGTTAATCGACATAATAACAACACTTTTGGCCTGGATGGTGGCAGGCCTTCTCTTTTCGGAACCGCCAAAACCGATGGCAGAGCAACAGTACCCACCTTCACTTTAGCGCATCCTGGCCGCCGCCAGCAAATAAAAACTCCGCGAACATCCACCACAGGGAAAAGGGTTGAATTATAGGCAATTAAGATTTGGATCAGGCTATTCTTTGGGCAAAGCGCAGGGTTTTGTCCGCGTACCAGCGGTACGCCGTTTCGGTTTGAGGGGTGTGCAGGTTGGGGGTGTCGTACTGGCCTGCTTCATCGAAGGGGACATATTGCATTTCCATTGAGCGATAAAGCCGGTTGAGGTAATCGTGAAAATCGGCGTACATCGGAACCAGTTTTTTCAACTTGGGCATGGCCTGTTTTTTAAACCGCAACAGTTCTTTGCCGAAGGGATGGATGGCCGCGAGTCCGTCATTTCCATGCCGCTCTTCCGCAAAATGCACCAGCGATTCGAAATCCTCCCAATCCTCCAGCGCGTCCACATCCGAAACGAAAGCTGGGTCGTCGTTGAATTTGGCGAGAAAGGGGGTATCCAGAAGAATGGAGGCACCCTGATTGAAATTCTTAAGATGCGCTCCGAATTTAAAATCATCGTCCAGACGGAATTGCTTCAAATCGGAATCAAAGTGCCGGAAGTGTTTCGCCAGAACCGGTAACAGCCTCAGCATGCGGGCCGGGGAACGCAGGGCTTTGCTGAAACCCGCGTTGAAAATTTTCCCGTCCTTGCGGGTTTGGTGCAGGAGTTCAATGATATCTTCCTCGATCGCCGAAAGATTGATGGGGTAGACGTTGGGTTCCTTCACATCGTGAAGCTGTTTGGCTTTTTCGGCGATGACCCGGTAATGATAATTGCGACCCACGAATTCGCTGGCGGGGTTCTCCTTGAAATGCGGGAACATGGCCTGGCGCGAATTCAGCCAGATAACCAGATTGTGGTGTTTGAGGTCCGCATCTCGTAACACGCCTTCCAGATTGTACATAAAAGGCAGGTCGCCCGGCTGGAACAACACCAGTTCATTGGCGGCGAGGGAGAGTTGGTTTCTGCCCAGGATCATTGTATTGATCAGCATCAGGTTGTCCGGGTCTTCATGAACGAACATCACTTTCTTGCCGCGGGTGTCGATCACCTCTAGAAAATGTTCCAGGATGAGGTTTACCTCGGCCGAACCCACCACGACGATTTCTTTCAGACTCGACGTCAGCAAGTTGCCGAGGGCGTAGCACATGATGGGAATACCCCGGACCAGAAACAGGAACTTAAGCCGGTCGATGTCGTCGTCCTCGGCCCGCAGGATGAGGTGGCTCACGCCTTTTTTCTTCTGAGCGATTTCCCGGCGCGCTTTTTCCAGCGCGAACTTGTCAGCCAAACTCCGGCTTTCGTAACAGTTGTGGCTGAAGCTGATAATGCACTTATCGATAAGCGGTTTATTTTTGATTCGGAACATGGCTTGTTTCGGGGAACCCGCAAATGTGTCTCTTGAGCGGGGTTCGCCGCAATATCTCCCTGAGAAAATTGAACCTTTTAACTTATTGTAATTAAAAAGCTAATCCAAATTCCAGTAAATTTTGTTTAAAATCAACGGGTTAGTTGAGCCCGCCGCCTTGAAGTTACAATTGCTCCCTTAAGTTTTTCTTCGAAAGGCTTTTAAATGCAGGTTTTCCGGCTAATCAGACAACCTCCCAACCCTGCGAAATGACTTGATTTGTTGAGTTTATTATTCATACAATTGATAAATACCCCTCAATAAGGTGCCGCATGGGAGACCCCACCCATATTATAGAATTAATCGATCAAATGCTGGAGGAAACGGCGGATAGGCCGGACCTTCAGGAAAAAATATTCGATCTGCGCGATGCCCTTCTGCAGGCCCAGCAATCTGCTCAACAGTATAATCTCAAAATTAAAACGCTGGAAGAAACCATTCGCCAGCTCAAACTGCCGGCCCATCGCATCGGGACCATTCTCGGCAAGGGACAAGACGACTTGTACCGCCTGAATGTTGGCGGAACCGACTACCAAGCGGCGGTTTCTCCCGAGATTCTCGAAAACGGAGAATTGCAAATAGGAGATCAGGTCGCAGTCAACGAAGGATTTGTCGCGATCGCCAAACTTCCCCGGCCCGAAAGAGGCCCGATATCCCGCATCGTGTCCCGTCTGGACGACGGTCATTGGTTGGTCGGGGGCGGCACCAACACTTCCGATTCTATGGTGATTCCCTGCACCGAGTTGGAACAGGAAACCTTCAAGGAAGGCGACGAGGTTATTCTCGATCCTACACAGAAGGTCATCATGAAGCGTCTCCCCAAACGCCGGTCCAAATCGTTGGTGGAGGACGATTACGTTCCCGTCACTTGGAAGCAGGTTGGAGGACAGGAAAAAGTCATCGAGGAAGTCCGCAAGGTTATCGAGTACCCCATTCTACACGAAGAGATTCTTAATAAGATGGAATATCGTATGCCTAAGGGGTTCCTGTTTTACGGCCCGCCCGGTTGTGGCAAAACACTGATCGGCAAAGCCATCCTGTCCGACGTGGTTGCCCAGCTCCAGTCCAAGGATGAAGGCAGTAAGGACCTGGAAGGCCGGTTCATCCACGTCAAGGGTCCGGAAATTCTCAACATGTGGCTGGGCGAATCGGAACGCAAAGTCCGCGAAATTTTCAAACGGGCGCGCCAGTACAAAGAAAAAGGCAAGCTCCCATTCATCTTCATCGACGAAGCCGAATCGGTACTCGGCACGCGGCAGGCCCTGCGCGTCAACAACATCTCCAATACCCTGGTCCCGATGTTCTGCGCGGAGATGGACGGCATTCAGTCGGTCCGCGAAATGGTGGTGATCCTCGCAACCAACCGGCCCGATTTGATCGACCCTGCGATTTTAAGACCAGGACGCATCGACCGCAAAATTAAAGTGGGACGTCCCAGCCGGGAAGATTGCGTATCCATTTTGAAAGTGTACCTCAAGCCCGAACTCCCGATCGAAGGCGACCGGCTGAACGACCTGATTCACCCCTTCCTTGATCATTTATTCAAAAAATCTCCGGAACAGGAAGCGCTGGTTTTGACCCTCCGTAGCGGCGAGTTCAAAAAACTCTATTGGAAAGATTTTGTTTCCGGCGCCATTCTCGAAGGCATCGTTTTGCGTGCCAAGGAACGCGCCATTGAGAGGGCCATTACCGGAGAAGAATTGCAGATCAAGAGCGACGACATGACGCAGGCTCTGAAAAAAGAGTTCACGGAGAATAGCATTTTACCCACCGATTCCAATATGGAAGACTGGCTCCAGCTACTCGATTTTGATCCGAAGAACGTGGTGCGGGTACGGCGGCCCAACGATTCCGATCAGGCCGCATCCGATACCCTCAGCCGGTCGATCATATGAACGAAATTGTACCTCTGCTGGGGATCGAAACGGAATACGGCATCATTCGTGAGGATCAGGCGGATTCGGATCCGGTCGAAGAGTCGATGCGCTTGTTGGCCCGGTGTGAAGCGAAAAGCGTTTTCAAGGCCTGGGCTTATAACCGCGAGCGCACACATCAAGATATGCGCGGGTTTCAGGTGTCCCGGCTGGCGCAGGATGAAGAGGAAGACGAATTTTGCGAACAGGACCGCAAGCGGCCCTATTCGTATTGGGAGATGAAAAGCGACCGGGTGCTGACCAACGGTGCGCGTTTTTACAACGACCACACGCACCCGGAATACAGCACCCCGGAATGCCGAACCGTGTTCGATCTGGTTACGCACGATATGGCCGGGGAAACGATCGTCTGCGATTGTGTCCGCCTCCGCAATCAGGATTTAGGCGGCGACTATCTGCAGTTGTTTAAAAACAACACGGATTACAGTGGGCACAGTTACGGCACCCACGACAATTATCTGATTCCGCGGAAACTGCCGTTCGATGTCTGGGTCCGGCATCTGGTACCGTTTCTGGTGACGCGGCAGTTATACGCCGGGGCGGGGAAAGTCGGCGCGGAACGCAAAAACGAAGACGGGTTCACCGGTTTGCAACTGGCGCAACGTTCCGACTTTATTGACAGCGTGCTCAGTATCGAGACCATGACCGAGCGGCCCATCATCAATACGCGCGATGAGCCGCATGCGACTCAGGATTACCGCCGTCTGCATTTGATTTTAGGGGACGCCAACATGTCGCCCTACGCGACGGCATTGAAGGTGGGGACCACCCGGCTAGTATTGACGCTGATTGGTGCCCAGAAACTGGAAGCGCCGTTCGAGTTGGCGGATCCGGTGGCGGACGTCCAGCGCGTGTCGCGGGATACCACCGGCAAGGTTCTTTTGAAATTGCAATCGGGGAAAACCGTCACACCGCTGGCAATCCAGGAGTGGTATCTTGAGCAGGTGCTCAAGCACACCGGTCTTTCTGGCGATACGGAAGAATGGGACTGGGTCACCCGCGAGTGGGGGCGTACTTTGAGCGACCTTAGACATCACCGGGAAAATCTGTCTGACCGCATCGATTGGGCGATCAAGGAAAGCCTTTTCATGGATTTTATGGAAGCGGAAGGCTTGCAATGGGAAGACCCGATTTTACAAAGTCTCGATTTGGAGTATCATAATTTAAACCCTGAGCGTGGGCTGTATTACGGTCTCCGTGACGATGGCAGCGTGTCCGGATTGATCGAGCAAAACAAAATCGACGACGCCATCCACCG
>JAUVMD010000003.1 GCA_030600405.1 Nitrospirota bacterium | reverse complement strand
GATGCGCGTTCTTTTGCTCTCGCAACTTGTTGCCAATGCCAACAGTCGTCACCACCGGCCCGTGCTCCAGGAACTCGTCACTGAGTGCAATCGCCTCTTCCAGAAGGCCACCGGGATTGTCCCGAAGATCCAGAATAAGCGCCTGCACACCGTCTTTTTCTCCTTTTTTGAGGGCTTCCTCCAACTGGTCATTGGTTTGCTTGGAAAAACTGCTGATTTTGATGTAACCCGTATGGTCCCCCAGGTATTTATACTGCACCGTTTCGATGGAAATGATTTCCCGGGTTAACGTGGTGAACTGGGTGACTTTGGTGGAAGGCCGGTAGACATCGATGTCTACCTGGGTATTGGGATAGCCCCGGAGCTTCGACGCCAACTCATGAATCTGCATTCCCTTGATTTCCTGCCCGTCCACCCGTGTGATGATGTCCTGCGGAAGAATTCCCGCCCGCGCTGAAGGCGAGCTTTTTAATACTCGCACCACGGTCAACTGGTTATCCACCAGAGTGATGACCATCCCCACTCCACCGTACTGGCCTTCGGTATCCCTCATGGACGCCTCAAATTCCTCCTTGTCCATATAAAGCGAATAAGGGTCCAGGGAATCCATCAGCCCGTCGATGCCGGCCTTTTCCAGATCTTTTTTGGAGACCTTGCCTTTGAGCTCCCGGCTGATGAAATCATAAACTCCCTGTAGGGCATGCATGTTCTCATCTTTGTTGAAACTCAACCGATAGCTGAATTTCTTCCCATTGGCTTCGAGGGCTTTGCCCGAATACACGGAAGTAACAGAGAGATTTTCTTTTTCCACCGTCTTTACCATGGCATCGATCGCGGCGGTGAACAGCTTTTTGAAATCCGGCGGGTAAACATAGTTGTCGGCCACTAGCTCCAGGACTTCATCGAATACGTCCAGGTCGTCATCGAAGAAACCGGCGTGAGCGGATTGGGCCTGGAAGGGACCGCTAGATTGAAAACCAATGGGATTGACCAGGAAAAAGGCAAGGAGAACGAAAGTCATCCCCAATAAAAGTTTTAAGCTGATTTTTCTGCGCATAGCTATAGGGTTATGGGTTTAAAATACTGTCAAAAATAACTTCCAGGTTGTCCGTCATCACGTCCACACTACCGCCGGAAATACTCGGAGTCACTCTTAAGGTTTCGTTGATGATGACCGTCGGCGTTTCGTTGGCTTTGTATTGTTGGGCCAAGGCCAGCGAATTTTGAACCTTGGCTTGGATGGCCGGCGACTGCATGCCCGCTACCATTTCCTTTTCGATGCCATAATCCTTGGCAAGGAGTTTGATGACACGGGGCTGGAAAATATTAACATTCAACTGGAAATTAGTGTCAAACAACTCTTGAGTGAATTTCTTCTCCAAACCCTGTTCGTCTGAAATGTAGAACGCCATTGCCGGGTAAGGGGTCTGTTGTCCCCAATAAATGGGAGACTTCTTGTGCAGGAGTTTGCCCTTGAATTTTTTATGGAGCCGCTTGGAAGTTTGTAGAAACTTATAGCAGTGACCGCAAGAATAATTGAAGAACTCAATCATTTCAATCTGCTTGGCCCCTTTGAGCCGGTCGGCTTTGCCCACCAGTTGATACTTACCCTTGATTCCAGGCACCTGGTCCAATTTTACCGGTGGGCGTTGGTCTTTTTCGGCCGATACCGCTACGGTTCCAGTGGTTGGGAATGCAAGCAACATACAAAAAATGAATGCTATAGCGTATTTCATGGGAACTCCCAATAGGATTGAATGTCCTTCTATTATAAGGGAAAAGGGGGTATTTATGCCATCCCTTGGCAGGAAATTTTTAGTGGCGGATACGCGGCCAATACCGGCTAAAATTAAATTTTGGGCTGTGTTTTTTGACGTGGCACTTCCCGCAGGCTGCGTTGGCCTCCTTTGCGAACCCCCCCTGCGGGTTTTGGGTATGCTCCAGGCGCGCCCCGTGGCACATTTCGCATTGCACGTTTTTGAGTTCTGGCGTATCGATTTCGCTGATAAACCCGCCCGGTTTCCCGAAGCCGGTGGTGTGGCAGACCAGGCACTCCGGATCGAACGATTTGTTCACCTCATGGAGCGCCGCGTAAGCCCGGCTGTGACCCGTCTTCGACCAGATGGCATGTTCTTTAGAGTGACAGGTCAGGCAGGTCTGGTCCTTCGCGTATACCCGATTCTGTTTTTGCTTGCGCTTGGCAGCCAGGGTGGCCATGAACAACTCTTCCACTTCCGTGTTGTACGTGTCGTATAATTGCGTCATTTCCGGATCCATGGGGGCTTTGGATCCCAAGCGGACCATTTTCTGCTGAAACGTTTTTTCGCCGTCTGGATTGATGCGGACTCGCAATTCTCCCATTTTTTGTCCCAGTGGACCGGGTTGCACGAAAATTTTCCCAGCCTTTTCGACCGGGGTCATGTCGATGATATCGGTATCCTTTTCTATATGACCGTTGATGACTACATCCACACCGGGCAGGTCCAGAAACGATATCCCTTTTTCGCGCGGCATGTGGGTGAGGACCACGATCAGGTCCAGCGACTCACTCTTGCGGGCGGCATCGAGTTCATGTTGTAACGCCACCAGAGGATCGCTCAGTTTGGTGTTGGAGTCGGACGACGCATAAAAAAGATCCGGATCGGCCACGGCGGTAACGAACACTTTCAAACCGTTGGCTAGTACTTTGGTCCGGGAAGGCGGCAGGGTGAGTCCCTCCAACTGCAGATTCGCCGCCACCCACGGGATGTTTTGAATGTCGTTGAGGAACCCGTTGCCGTACAGCAGGTCCTTGTCGCCCAGGGTGATGGCGTCGTAGTTCATCCGCGCCTAGGCCTGCATCATGGTGTGTGCCTTAAGCTTGCCCTGCCGGGTTGATCCCTTGAAGTTGTCTCCCAGATCGACAAGCAGTGTGTTGGGCTCCTGTGGAATCACCTGTTTCAGATAACTCATCCGGCGCTCAATGCCGCCCTGATCTTCCTCCTTGTCACAGCCGCAGGGTTTGAGCTCGCCCAGCGCGTTTCCCGAATAGACGATGAGCACCTCCCCGGACCGGGATTCGGTCTGATCGGGAAGGGCGGTACAGCCCATCCAAACCGTCAAAATCAGGCCCGTGGCTGTTTTCAAAATTTTCATGTTTCGGTTGTTTTGGCGCAAGGGGTTATCCTCATCGTGAAGTCCCTAAATCAATGATTCTACAATTTTACATCATGGTACAGACATTGGGAAATGAAAGAGAGTGCGAGAAAATGACTGGTTTTCACTGTGATCGGTTCCTTTTGAAAGCAAAAGAAGTTAATATAGGCAAACGGAGCAACACTCTTCCCTCATTCCCTTCGTGAGGACCATGACCACACGTAAATCTGAAATCCACATGCACTCGATCTTTTCCGATGGCGAGTTTGCGCCGGCGGAGCTGATCGGCATCGGCAAAAAAAATGGCGTGGGCATCATGGCGCTGACCGATCACGATACCTTTTCGGGCCTGCCGGAGTTCATGGACGCCGCCAAGGATTCCGGCATCTTCGCTTTTCCCGGTATCGAAATCACCGTGCAGTACCGCGATTTCAACTTGCATCTCCTTTCCTACTTCAAATCGCTGGAGTCCCTTCTGCCGGCCTTATGGAGCCGTGTCGAAAAAATGAAAGAGGCTCGCGAAGAACGCATGCATCAATTGATCGACAGGATCAACGAAGTGATTCCCGAACGCTTTCGCGGAACGGTCACGTTTGACAATGTCAAGAAAGCCTCGGAAGGGGTGCTGGCGCGGCCGCATCTGGCACGCGAAATGGTGCGCTTGGGTATCGTCAAATCCACCAACGTGGCGTTCGACAAATATCTGGTCAAATACAACATCGAAAAAGAAAACCTTGGCATCGAAGAAGCATTGAGCATGGTGCGCGAAAGCCAGGGGGTGCCGGTGCTGGCGCATCCCGGCGAGCGAACCTATTCGCTGTACAATCCGGATAAAGGCAGAAAACAGGAAGACGTACCGGGGATGGTGGAGGAGTTAAAGGCCAAAGGTCTGCTCGGCCTGGAATGCATCTACCCTCACCACGAAAAAACCGGCAAGGTGCAATACTTCCTCGACCTCGCCGACGAGTATGACATGATCCCTACCGGCAGCCGTGATTTCCACGGCTTCACCACCTACCAGACGACGGATCTGCTGGGCACCACCAAAATGGACGACTCCTTCCTCCCGCGCTTTCAAGAAGTCTGGGGCTCCTCCCCGGAGGGGGAAATTGCTGACAGTTGATGTCCGTTAATAATCCCCGTGCGCAATTCAGAGTTTTTAAATTATCTGCGGAGGTACTCCGCTTGCGCTCAGTCATATTCTCTAGGAGACAACGGTCAGCAAATTCCCCCTCCGGGAAGGAGTCAGAATAAGGAGTTTTGCGAGTCCTGGCGGGGCTGGGTTTTGCCGAAATGCTCGAATGCCGCGGCGGTGGCGACGCGTCCGCGCGGGGTGCGGTGGAGGAATCCCTGTTGCAGAAGATACGGCTCATACACGTCCTCAATGGTCTCACGTTCTTCGTGGATGGAGGCGGCGAGGCTTTCCACGCCCACCGGGCCGCCTTTGAACTGGTCGATCAGGGTCAGCAGCAGTTTATGATCCATTTTGTCCAGTCCGGCGCGATCCACTTCCATCAGCGCCAGCGCCTTGTCCGCGATCTCCGGATTGATGATGCCGTCGCCCTTCACTTGGGCGTAGTCGCGCACGCGACGCAGAAGGCGGTTGGCGATGCGCGGCGTGCCACGCGAGCGCCGTGCAATCTCCACACATCCCGGCTCGGTCATTTCCACATCGAGGATTTTAGCCGACCGGTGCAAAATGGTTCCCAGCTCCTCTGCCGTGTAAAAGTCAAGACGATGCACCACGCCGAAACGGTCGCGTAACGGCGAGGTCAACGATCCCGCCCGCGTGGTCGCCCCCACCAATGTGAACGGCGGCAGGTCGAGTTTGATCGAACGCGCGCTCGGGCCCTGCCCGATCATGATGTCCAGTTGGTAATCCTCCATCGCCGGGTAAAGAATTTCCTCGATCTGTTTGGGCAGGCGGTGGATTTCGTCGATGAACAAAATGTCGCCTTCCTCCAGGTTGGTCAACAGCGCCGCCAGATCGCCTGACTTTTCGATCACCGGGCCCGACGTGGATTTGAGGTTCGAATTCATCTCCGACGCGATGATGTGCGCCAGTGTGGTTTTGCCGAGGCCGGGCGGTCCATAGAACAGGACATGATCCAGCGGTTCCTTGCGCATCTTCGCGGCGGAAATAGTGATATCCAGATTCTGTTTGATTTGTTCCTGGCCGGTGTACTCGTCGAACGTGCTGGGACGCAGGTTCGCCTCGAACACAGTTTCCTGCGGAGTGACGGTATAGTTCATATCGCGTTCGGGTGGGATGTCGCGTTCTATCGGCATGCTTCTTCCTTCAGGACAGACAGTTTAAACTGTCGCGGATCAATTCTTCCAGCGAGGGTTTGGCTTCGTCGCGCCAGACTTTCCTGAGCGCCTGCTCCGCCTGAGCTTTTTTGTATCCCAGGTTGACCAGCGCCGATACCGCATCGTCCTTGAGACCGTTGCCCGGAGTATTACTGGCGGTGGCGGCTTCCGGTTGCAGATTCAATTCCAATAACTTGTCTTTGAGTTCCAGCGCCAGCCGCTCGGCGGTTTTGCGTCCCACCCCTGGAATAGCGCTGAGGGTGGAGATGTCGTCGTTGAACACCGCCTGCGTCAAGTCCTGCGCCGTCATGCCGGACAGAAACGCCAGCGCGATTTTCGGGCCGACCTTGCTGATGCGGATGAGTAGTTCGAACATCTGCTTGTCCGCCTCCTTGATAAAGCCGAACAGCTTGAGCGAATCTTCACGGATGCGGGTATGAATGTAAAGCGAAACCGTCGTGCCGCACTCCGGCAGTTCGTAATAGACGGTCAGCGGAATGAACACCTCGTATCCCACGCCCTGCACGTCGACCACCAGGGACACCGGCGATTTCTGAATCAGCTGGCCTTTGAGATGTGCAATCATAGGGTCACGCTCCCGCTTTCAGCCGCGCCTTGGCCTGGTACGAATGCAGATGGCAGATGGCGACCGCCAGCGCGTCCGAGGCGTCGAGCGGTTCCGGTTTCTGTTGGAGTTTGAGGATCGCCGTCACCATGTCGCGCACCTGATGCTTGTCCGCCCGGCCGTAACCGACGACGGACTGCTTGACCTCCAGCGGCGTGTACTCGGCCAGCGTGATATCGGCCTGGGCGGCGGCGAGCAGGGCGACGCCGCGCGTCTGCCCCAGCTTGATGGTCGATTTGGCATTGGCCGCGAAAAATATGTCCTCCACCGCCACGGCATTCGGTTGGTATTCTTCCATCACCGAGGCCAGCCCATCATAAATGGTTTTCAAGCGATGTGCGAACGGGTTTTTGGATTGGCTCTTGATGCTTCCGAAGTGGATGCTCGTTAACTGTCCGCCGGTTTCTTCGACAATGCCGTAACCGGTGCAAAGGCTTCCGGGATCGATTCCCATGACGCGCATGAGGTGGGTCCTGATTTAAAGTGCGGGTTGATATTGCCCCCCCTAGTAAAGGGGGACGGGGGGATTCTTCCTTATGTGTCGCCCTTCGACAGGCTCAGGGTGACAGAATTCTGGGTCCAGCGTCACGCTGGTCGCCGGTTAGGCGCTTGCTTCGATGGCGGCCATGACCTCGTCGGTGATGTCGAAATTGGAATAGACTTTCTGCACGTCGTCGTGGTCCTCCAGCAGGTCCATCAGTCTCAGCAGAGCCTTGCCGTGTTTCTCATCCACCGGCACGGTGTTGCTCGGAATGGCGGTCAACTCGGCGACCTCCATGGGGATCGATTTCTCTTCCAGCGTTGTGTGGACCGCATTGAAATTTTCCTTGGCGGTGATGATTTCATATTTATCGTCGGCGGATTGCAGATCGTCCGCCCCGGCGTCCAGCACCAGTTCCATGAGCGCGTCCTCGTCCATCGCGTCGGCGGGCACGACGATGAGTCCCTTTTTCTCGAACATATAGGCGACGCAGCCGGATTCCCCAATGTGGCCGCCGTTTTTGCCGAGAATGGTGCGGACTTCCCCGACCGTGCGGTTCTTGTTGTCGGTCATCACTTCGATGAGGATGGCCGCTCCGCCGGGCCCGTAGCCTTCGTAGGCAGTCTCTTCGTAATGGACGCCTTCCAGCTCGCCGGTACCCTTTTTGATGGCGCGGGTGATGTTGTCGTTGGGCATGTTCTGGGCCTTGGCGCCGGTGACGGCCGTGCGCAGGCGCGGGTTGGCGTCCACGTCGCCCCCACCCATGCGGGCGGCAACGGTGATTTCCTTGATCAGCTTGGTAAAAATCTTACCCCGCTTGGCGTCCGCCGCGCCCTTCTTGTGCTTGATGGTGGACCACTTGGAATGTCCGGACATACGCTCCTACCGCCTCAAATAGGGTTAATACCGAAGCTAATTTAGCACAGTTTCCCCACCCCGGCAATCCAAACCCATGGGTTTGATTTTTAAAGGTTTTTGGTCCGGGGCTCTCAGCTATAAGCTGTCGGTACCAAAATCAGGTGGATGAAATCCTCTGCCCATTCGGGTAAACTCATACCGAACTGAATTGCAAGGAGTGTGACCCGCCAACTCAGCACTCAACAACCTCGTAAAGGAAGAAGTTGCTTTTGATTTCGGGCCTCTCCACCTTATTTGGAAAACAGGAAACTCAATGAACGGAGGAATAGAAACTCTCAAGTTAATATATCTTGCAATAGGACCAGGCGTCGCGCTTGCCGTCTATATTTACTACTCCGGCCGGTGGAATCCCAAACCCAAAAAACTGGTGATCAAATGTTTCATTTGGGGAGCTTTGGCCGTATTCCCCACAATGTATTATGAGGAAACTTTTGTAAAAGTTCTTGGTTGGGAAGGATCTTTCAATGACACGTGGTGGCAGACGGTTATTTCTGCCTTTTTCGGTATAGCTCTGGTGGAAGAAGTCTGCAAATTCTTTTTCCTCAAAGAATTCATTTACGAGGACCCGAATTTTAACGATCCGTTTGATGGGATAGTTTACGGGGGTATGATTGGCTGTGGTTTTGCGACCATGGAAAACATAATGTATGTGGTCCCTTTTGGTTACGAGACAGGGATTTTGAGAATGCTCACCGCTGTTCCCGCCCACGCCTTCGATGGGATCATCCTGGGTTACTTTATGGGAAAGGCCAAGTTTTGCCCCAATCCGTGGAAACATTTAACGTTTGGACTGGTCACGGTAATCATTCTCCATGGGACTTATGATTCCGTGGCGATGTCAAATTTATCCTGGTCGATTTATCCGATGTTTGGAATTGTCATTTTTGGAATTTATCTGGCTTTGCAAGCCAAAAGAGAATTAGAAAAAACTTCCAAACGGATCGAATTTTCTTCCGGGGAATATTTTTTACCGGAAGATGCAAAGAAAAAAGAGCCGCTGTTATTAAAAGATATCCGGGATAGGCTGTCGGAGGGGAGTCTAAAACTGGATGATATTTTAGTTTCCGGGAAAAGCGATAGAAGAATTTCCATACGCACCCTTTGGGGTTCGCAAATCGGCTTGGAGGCCAGAGTTCGGGCAAAAACTCCACCCAGAGTGTGGCCCGCCAAACGGGTTGTAGTTTTCTATGGATTGACTTTCGGACTCTACCTTTATTTCTGGTTCCACAGGAATTACCGGAATTTCAAGAACTATAAAAACCTGAGACTCAATCCTGACCTGAGGACTCTGGGGTTGTTTGTATTCACCATCATTCCTCTTTTGGTTTATGGGACCATTCTGGGAGAGCGGGAAGGACCTTCCTTCGATCCCTCCATTGAAATTTCATTCTATGTGGTGATGGCGGGTATAGAGGCGGCTTTTCTATATTTTTTGTTTCGGATGATCAGGGAATTTTTAAATAAAGAACAAAAAAAATCTTTCCCAATATTATCCATTGTCCTGATGTTTTTTGTCTTGAGCGGAATGAGAAAGTTCTTGCCTTCGGAGCTTCCTTATTACTGGTGGTTTGAGTTTGCTTTGATTTTGCTTCAGGGAGGGGTTTTAGCCTTCGCTCAAAAGCATTTGAATGTTTATTGGGCGCTTGAACGGGAGAAGCTCGCTGAGTCGAATTAGATATCTTGATTGATCTGGCACAGAAACTAAGGCTCTTTTCTACCCCTCTCTTCCACCACCTTCTCAATCCGCTTCAACACCTCTTCCCGAGATCACCAGCATCTTTCCCACCCGCACCTCAAAGAGAGTTTCCATCCAGCTGAAAATCCGGGTCTTAATCGTTAAAAAATGCTTCCAACAGTTTTTTGGCGTCACCCTGGACGGGCTCCCCGTCCCCCAGGAGCAGATCATCAAAATCATAGGATTTAAGAACTTTTAAGGCCTCTTTGGCTTTATGGATGTCCTTATATTTTTCCGGCGGAAGGAGGTTAAGTTTTCCCGGGGTTTTTCCGATCAAAGCATCGCCTACAAACAGTTTTTTCTGGTTTTCCAGCAAGAAGGCCGATTCCCCAGGCGATTTTTGTTCTTTCAAATGAATCACTTTTAAACCGCAAAATAATATTTCATCGCCTTTGAAAGTATGATCGGGAGTGAAATCCAATAAATCCTTGTCGTTTTCATGGACGTAAATCGGGATATGGAAAGTCTCTTTGAATTTGAGGCTTGCCCGGTCATGGTGAACGTTTGTCAGCAGAACGGCTTTCAATGGACTGCGGGCATGGTCGGTTATCCGTCCCTTCAATTCAGTCATCCCTTCATCGCTTAAATCGGGGGGATCAATAATGACCGCTTCCTCCCGGTTGACCAAATAATAACCGTTGAAGTTCAACTGCTTCTCATCGGAAAACTCCGACCAACGAAACAGATTTGTATTTAATTCCTGTAAATAAGACATTGCGACTCCGCAATAAAAAGTTATACACAAAAGTTTTATTTCGTCTTCTCAATACGCTTCAACACTCTCGTAAGGATCACTCAACGATTTCAACCGCGCCGGTGTCGAGGTCGTAAAACGCCCCTGCCACCTCAAGTTTACCCTGCCGGACCCACTTTTCCAGAATGGGACCACAGGAGCGGAGGCTCTTGGCCATCATCCGCACATTTTCTTTCGCGACCCAATCGACCCGCCCTTCTTCCGATGCGCTGATTTTATCGACCGCCGGAGCCAGGGCCTGGACCAGGCTTCCGATGTGGCCGGGGGCCTCCCCGCCCGCACAGGCGGCCGCCACCGCCCCGCATCGCTGATGCCCGAGAACGACGATCAACCGCGTTCCTAGATGCTCGACCGCATATTCGAGACTTCCCAGAATAGGGTCGTTGACAACATTGCCCGCCACCCGAACCACGAACAAATCCCCTAAACCCTGGTCGAATACAATTTCGGGAGAAACCCGTGAATCCGCGCAGGCGAGAACAGCCGCGCGGGGATTTTGACCCTTGGCCATTTCCTGTCGCCGGGCTATGGACTGATTGGGGTGAGTGGGATTGCCCTCCGCGAAACGTTTATTACCGGAGAGCAACTCTTGCCAGATATCGTTTCCGCTCATCGCGTGTTATCCATTCTGATTGCAGATTAAAGGGACCGGGCAAGGCCCGCCGGGCAACGCCCGGAGGAAATTTAGCTGGGGTGTCAGCGTGCGATCCATGAGTCACTTACGCCATTCAGGGTATTACAAAATTACCTGTGGTGGTTCGCCACCCGCCCGGCACGATCCCCCTCCGGGCAGGAGCCATCACCCTCCCATCATTTTATAAAGGAGGTATACAGCCAGCGCCACCACCAGCATGATTTTTTTATTTTGGTCTATTTTCAACATTGTCTCCTTGGTTTAAAGCGGTGAACGTGGAACTATAACAGGATCTCCACCCAACCCCATAAAAAGAATTACAAATAAAGTCACCAGCAAAACCAGGAATAATATCAAAAAAACAACCGACGTTTTACTCATTCGCTACCCCCATTGTTAAAGGAAAAGAATCAGGCGGGTGGCATAAGCCGTTTCACCCATTGGCTGTGGGAGAACTTCCATATTTTTCAAACAGGGCGGCCAGCAGCAATTTGGATTCATTTATTCCTGCCTCATCGTTTTCTCTGTCAGCGACCGATTCGGCCTTTTGTGTGTGTCGGATGGCTTTGGATCCGTCTTTTACGGCGTCGTACGCTCGTGCCAGATTGTAATGAGCCTGAAAATCTTCCGGATCGAGGGCCAGCACTTTGTGATGCCGTGCAATTGCTTCCTCCCATTTTCCTTGTTCCTCATAGACCAGAGCGAGATTGAAATGGATCTTCACGTGATTGGGGTCGAGCTTTAAGGCTTGCCGGCAAACGGCGATGGACTTGTCATACCGTCTCAGTTTTCTGTAAGCGATGGCCAGTCCATGGAGCGCTCTCGTATTATCAGGATCGAGCTGTAAAGAGATCTTATAGGACTGGGCGGCCTCTTCAAAACGTTTAGCCTTGCGGCAGGCCAATCCCAGTTTAAAATGAGCCTGGGCGTCGGCGGGATTTTTTTCGACCACCTCCCGGCAGTCTTCGATGTCATTTTTCCGTGGGTCTGTCATGGGTCAGAGTAACCGTCTTAAAGCATATCGGGCATCGTTGAGAAAAAGAATGATCTGACTTTATTTCACTTCTCTGAAGCTGTCAAGGGGTCTGATTTGGGTATGGAAAACCGGGCCCCATCGACAGGCTCAGGATGACAAAACGTTGATTTGCAATTGGTTTTTAATGGAATTACCATGGCCGGATGATGGCATGGTCGAACGAAAAACCCTGGCACAGACTGGGCGCGGAAATCGATGCCCACCTGTCCCCTCACGAGATGCTGGTCAAGGCCAAACTCGATTACAAGCGGCCGTATAAATCCCCGGCGCACCACGAAACGTTCCGGTTCTTCAAGTCCTTTGCCGAAGCGGGGGAGGCGCACATCCAAACCGTCGGGCAACTGGACAAGGGCCGCATCATCTGGGCGCTGGCCGGGTTGAACGCAAAGTTCACTGTAAAGGGAGCGGACCCGGTAGAAGGGTGCCTGCTGTTTGCGTCTCGGGATGAGAAAAGGAGTTCGGTGCAAATGCAAGTTACGACAGTCCGGGAAGTTTGTGGCAACACCCTGCAAGTCGTTTGCAAAGCGAAGTCCCTCTTTAAAAATACCTTCCGCAGGGTATTCATATCCACTCCCCCGTTTCTGTCGCCGGCGTCCACCCAACTGGACGAAAAGATGATTCAAAAAGCCAAAGAGAATATCGGTCTGGGCCGGGAAGCGATCGCCGCGTTCGCGTCCAATGCCGAGCGCCTGGCCACTCAAAAAGTGGATGATACGACGGTCCACCGTTATATGTTCAACGTCTTCCAGCCGGAAACGGTCCAGGACTTGTCCATTATAGATCAGCAGGAGATTGAAGAACTCGCCGAGAAAAAAACCCGCATGGCGATTGAAGCGATACAAAAGGCTCCGGGACAAGACCTGGAAGCCACTCAAATGACAGCCTGGGGCCTGTTGAACGCAGTGACGTATACGGTCGATCACCAGCTGGGTAAAAATCAGGATTCGCGTTTGCGACTGGCCTGGTTTGGGTCCCACGCGGACCTCAAGAAAAGAGCGTTCGATCTGGCTCTGAAGTTGTTATAAAGGAATAATATGAATGACGTGGGTAGGATGCCATGAAGTCCGATTCAGAATCCATGGAACCGAAAACGATGGAAATCACGATTGCTGGAAAGTCAATCAAAGCGCGGGAAGGGGAGACGATCATCCACGCGCTGTGGCAGGCAGGGCTGGGTCATGAAATCCAGACCGGCTGTGTCGGCGGCGTGTGCGGCGCCTGCACGGTGACGCTTCGTTTCAAGGATGGCAGACGCGGCGGGACCGACCTCGCGTGCCTGCGCACCGTCGAGGAGGGCATGGAAGTTTTCCCGTTTCCGGTGGATACCCTGGCTGGCCCCCCGCCCGCATCCGATCCCGATGAAGATAAATTGCGCGCGACGTTTCCAACGGTTGACCGTTGCACCAAGTGCGATAACTGCACCATTGCGTGTCCCATGAACATCCCGGTGATGGACTCTGTCCTGCGCATGCAAAAGGGGCAGCTCGAGGCGGTGGCGGAGGATTTCACCACCTGTATCCATTGCGGGCTGTGCCGCGCGGTGTGCGAGGATAAGGTTTTGCCGCACACCATGGGCCTCTGGGTGCGGCGCTCGCTCGGCATGTCGGTGGATCACCCGGCCCTCGACCAGTCGGAGGAGACAACGATGAGCGATCAGGCGGAACAGGAGTGGGAGCATCTTTTGAATTGCGATGATGAAGAACGGTTGAAGCGCACTAAAGCTTTCCGTCAAGAAGGAACTATCTCGTGATGGACTGGGCAAAGGCATCGCTGGAAAAAGTGGAACAAAGCCGCACGGAGCGTATCAATCAATCTGCTCCGGCCATCGGTGATGACGAGGCGCAAAACCTAATCAAGGAATACCATCCCGATTACGTTGGCAACGAGCGTAAGATTAACGTCGGACCCAACGCCAATGCCGACCTGTTCCCCATAGAACTGGCGGACCTGCTTGAATCGGACAGCCCCATTCCCAACGAGTTCCAACCCAACGTTGATATCGAAACCGACGTCTTGATTCTCGGCGGCGGCGGGGCGGGAGTGACGGCGGCCCTGGGCCTTGCGGATTCCGGTTTGACCGTGCATCTCGCCACCAAACTGCGCCTCGGCGACGCCAACACG
>JAUVMD010000082.1 GCA_030600405.1 Nitrospirota bacterium | reverse complement strand
GGGATGACACAACAACACCCCGACATTCCCGAAGAGTTGCGCGGCACTTATACCGGCCTCGCCTCGGAGCCGGTGCTGGAACACCTGACCCGCCTGGGGATTACCGCCATCGAATTACTGCCCGTGCACCAGATTGCAAATGAATACCATCTGCATAAAAATGGATTGACCAATTACTGGGGCTACAATCCCCTACTGTTTTTTGCGCCTGATGCACGATTCGCCCGTCGGAGCGATTCCGATCCGGCCACGGAATTCAAAAGCATGGTGCAGGCGTTTCATCAGGCGGGCATTGAGGTGATTCTCGACATGGTGTTCAATCACACTGCCGAAGGCGACTTGCATGGCCCCACCGTATCCTTTCGCGGTATCGACAACGCGGTGTATTACCGGACGAACCCGAGCCATCCGGCGCGCTATACCAACTTCACCGGATGCGGCAATACGTTCAACCTCCACCATACGCAGGCCCGGCAGTTGGTTCTGGACGTCCTTCGTTATTGGGTCGATGAGATGCACGTGGATGGTTTTCGGCTGGACTTGGCGGTCTCCGTGGGACGCGGCCGGAAATCGTTTAAACCCGAAGGTGATTTTTTCAAGGCGATTCAGGAAGACCCGGTGCTATCTCAAGTGAAATGGATTGCCGAGCCCTGGGACTTGGGACCAAGCGGCTATCAACTGTCAAACTTTCCCAATGGGTGGTCGGAATGGAATGACCAGTACCGGCAAACCGTCCGGAAATTCTGGCGGGGAGATTCCAATCAGGCTCAATCATTGACGAAACGGGTGACGGGAAGCCGCGACCTGTTTGGGGACCGGCCACCGCACTCAACCGTCAATTATATCACCAGTCATGACGGGTTCACGCTGGAGGACCTGGTCACTTACGAACACAAGCACAACGAAGCCAACGGCGAAAACAATAATGACGGTCACTACGGCCACGACAGTTGCAATTACGGAATGGAGGGTCCCTCGGACGATCCAGCCCTGAATGCGCTCCGCCAGCAACAGAAAAGAAACTTGCTAGCGACCCTTCTTCTATCGGCGGGTACGCCGATGATTTCCGGAGGCGATGAAATCGGCCGCACCCAACAGGGCAACAATAACACCTATTGCCAGGACAACCCGATCAGTTGGTACGATTGGAATCTTGATGAAGATCAAAAAAGTTTTATGGAATTCACCCAGCTCATCATTCAACTGAGAAAACGATATCCAATAACCCAGGCTTCATGGCAATGGTTTCAAGCGAATGGACAAACGATGGATCCCTGTGCGCCGGAATCCATCAACGTTCAGTGTCTGGGATGTGTTTCCTCTGAGAACGAAAGCGCCGCCTTTTTGATTCTGTGGAACAGCGGTGACCAGACCTGCGATTTCACATTACCCGGCAACTCCCGAAACTGGAAAGTGTTACTGGACACATCAGCCCCTGAGCCAGCGGATTCCCTTGCCTCCGGAAAATCTTTGAATACCCTTACTATAGCTCCCCGCTCCCTGAAAGTTTTAACCGGTGCGGAAAAATAAACTGACCCATCAAATCAGGATTGCAACCCTGCACTTCAAGGCTTATCCTGTTTACACCTAATAATGAAGACTCAATCATGTTACAATTCAGTTAGTTAAGTCTATGAAAAATCAGGATTCACAGTCGGAAAAGATTCGGGTTCGCATTGACCCGGATTTGCAGGATCTGATTCCCGATTACCTGGAAAACAGAGGAAAAGACCTGCTTGTTTATCAACAAGCTTTGGAAAAGGACGATTTTGATTCTATTGCTGTTCTAGGTCATTCCATGAAGGGATCCGGGGGGGGGTATGGGTTAAATGATCTAACCAGTATTGGCCGGGCTATTGAAAAAGCCGCCAAAAACAAGGATAAAGAATCCGTCCACCAATCTATCATCAATCTTGCGGATTTTCTGAAAAAACTGGAAGTCGTTTACGATTGATCCCCGGCCCTGTTTCCCCAAAAACCGTTCATTCACTTTAATAAAATTACGCTTCTCTTAAAGTCTTTGATGGCCGTTCCCCTCAAGCTCAAATCCACAATCTGTCTCGCAGTGCTGTTATTACTGTTCGGCTCCACCGTCTCCGCCCATGCGGAGAACCCTGCAGGGATGACCGCCACCACCGAAATCACCGGTCTCGAAGAGCGATGCCTCACATGCCATGAGGGGATTGAAGAAGTCAGCCGCTCGCATCCTCTCAAACTGGGATGCACCTCCTGCCATGGCGGCAACGGCGCGTCCGAAGATAAAAACGAGGCGCATGCCACGCTCATCTATGATCCGGCAGCAGGAACTGGCAAGCGCAATCCTTCTTCCCTGAAAGTGGTCCACCTCAGTTGCGGAAGAGCACAATGTCATTCCGGCCATCAGGATGAAACCCGCAACCACGTCGACCGGGTCCGTAAATCCATGATGGGAACTCTGTCGGGAGTCATTGCCGGCCTGCGGTACCAGTGGGGTGGCCAGCCGGGAAAATCGGCGCGTTACGGAATCTATAAAATAGAAGATAAAGACGGCATGACTCCGGAAACCCTCGGTGCCCTGAAACGTCTGGAAGAGCTTCCTTATTTTACCCCTCATCACTTGCGGGAACACCAAACCACACGGAAGGGGACTCCCCGCAAAAAAATTTCCAATCACATCGGCGACCATGTTCTGCGCGAACGTTGTTTTCAATGCCACATCGATGCGCCTCCACCGAAGGGAGAATACCGCTCGCAGGGATGCGCCGCCTGCCATTTCAGTTACCACCCGGAAGGGAAATACCTGGGGCGCGATCCGACGATACCCAAAAACAAGCGGGGGCATCCGGCGTATCATCGCATAACGGTATTGCCTTCCAGCAACATATGCCTGCAATGCCACAAATCATTTTTATCGCAGATGACCACGGAAAAATTTTCCATTCCCTTTCCGCGCCGCAATCTCCAGGGAAAACTCCCCTTCCCTGGAAGCGGCCAACCCCGCATGGACGTTCATCTGGAACGGGGGATGGAATGCATTGACTGCCATACGCAGTCTGATATCATGGGAGACGGTAACATCTATTCCCGGCAATTTCAGGCGGTGGAAATCCGTTGCGAAACCTGTCACGGCGACAGCACGTCGTATCCCCGGATTTCAAAAATCAAGATATCCCAGGACCCGGCCGTTCGGTTGAGTCGCCATTACAGAGGTTTCACCAACAAGGTGGGCGACGCGATGGCGGTTTCGGCCAAAAACCGGAGATTGACCAACGTAAAGGCACAGGGGAAGAAATTCGTTACCTACAGCAAACGCACCGGAAAAGCGCGCACAGTACCGCTGACCAAGGATCAACGTTGGGGACACAACATTCCCGGTCACCGGGACAAACTGGCCTGCACGGCATGCCATTCGCAATGGGTGCCTCGTTGTGAAGGGTGTCATATGACTCTGAAGTCCGGGAAAGGTAACGGCGCGGCACGTCCCAGCACTTGGAACCCGTTTCAATTCACCATGAAGCATGAAGAACCGGCGTTGATGGTTGGCCCGCGCGGCAAAGTGGTTCCCATGCTGTCTCAGCCCCCCCACACCCTGACCGTTTTGGATCAACAGGAAGAAATTGTTCCGGTTGTGGACAACAAGGGCGATTCGCCGGGAAACTACCGTCATTGGGAATTCACCAACTCCGCTGGCTACTCGGGTTCCAACCTGGCTTACGGCACCCAACCGCATTCGGTGAGCACAAAGATACGCTCCTGCGAAAGCTGTCACCTGTCGCCGAAAACCCTGGGGATGGGGGAAGGGGATTTGTATATCAAGAAAAAGTCGACCGGCCAGTACGATCAGTTCAATCCGCTGGTGCGGACCAATCGGGTACTGAATAAATCCAAATTCGGACCCCGGACGAAAGTGAACCAACGCGGGCAAGCAATTGCCGGCTCCGGTCAAGCGGGTGCGCGGCCATTCAACCAGGAGGAAATCACCCGCATTCTGAAGGTCGGCAACTGTATTCCCTGTCATTCACGCTATACGGACAAAATTTACAGAGACATGGAAAAAAGTTACAAGTTTTCGATCAATATCAAACATCGCCGATTGAGAGACAAAATTTTAAAGAAGCGCTGACATTTTATGAAGTTTCTGTTTTCAAAAACAACGATTCTTACAACACTCGCCACACTTGCGCTGGCGTGGGCCCTGCCTCAGCTGATGGCTCAGGAAGACTGGCCGGCGGCGCCCTTCGACGAGGAAAGGCCCCCTGCCCTCGGAGGACAATCTCCCGGCGGTTTTGAAAAGGAGATGGTGGACATTCCACCTCAGGAGGAGAAACCGACGATTGACGCATCTGATTTCCGGGATCCGTTCTTTTTTCTGAAAAGGGATGGAGAAAACGCCAGGGAGACCTTGACACCGGGCACAACGGTGGACGGCCTGCGGTTCAATACCTACAACGACTCCATAGGATTTGTCGACCGTTATTACAAGAATTCCAATTTCATTCTGAAGGATGTTTTCGGCCGCATTGAACTGGTCAACAAGGAAGGGGGATGCCTGAGATGCCACCGCGGCATCGAGGAAATCAGCCGGAACCATCGATTTTCCTGCATCAAATGTCATAACGGCAATCTCAGAGGCAAAACCGTGGCCCAGGCCCATCGGGGTATGGTGTCCAATCCCTCCGACTTAAAACACGCACCCAAATATTGCGGCAATTGCCATGAAGAGCAAATCCAGAAGGTGAAGAATTCGTTGATGACTACCGCACGCGGCGTCATTGAGATCACCCGGGAAGCCTGGGGCGAACCTCCGCTGAAACAACCCAGGCAAAACAAGAAAAAGGGTGAGAAGCCAAGTGAGAATCAACCGTGGACCTACACCAGCCTCGGAAAACCAGTGGATGATTTTCTGCAGAAGAAATGCCTGCGTTGCCACGTGCAATCGCCGTCGCCGCACCGTGCCGGAGATTACCGGGCCACCGGGTGTGCCTCCTGCCACATGATATACACCAACGAGGGAACTTCCCTGACCCGGGACCGCGCCATCCAGGAAGCCCAAAGGGCGGACCCAAAATATTTGCGAAACCGGTTCAACCGCGGCGTCGCTTCAAATTCTCTGAATAATCGGCGGGGGTATCCGTTGCTGCACAAGTTTACTGTGGCGATACCCAGTGTCCAGTGCGAGCATTGCCACAACTACAACGGCGTTGGTAACGAATTTGAAGGTTTGTTCGGTAAGCCGGCCCGGCCCAAAACCGCCCAGATCAAAGTCGAGAAGGACCAACCTGTGCTGTATGGACGCTCACACGAGTTCCTCCTACCCGACATTCATCGCGAAAAGGGCATGCATTGCATCGACTGCCACGGCCCAGACGAAATCAAGGCGGATGCTTCCAAGAACCCGACCCAGCACGACGCGGTCAAGGTCCGGTGCGAAACCTGCCATGGAACCAACGACCAGGCTCCTACCGGCATCGAACTGAAAGCAGAAACCCCATGGACGGAAGAACTGATCAAGAAAAACCAACTCAATCCCAATCTGATGAAGAAAATCAAAATTGGCGATACGGTTATGATCGACCTGCAAGGACGGCTTCAGCCTCATATTTTACTGGTCGATGGCAAATGGATTCTGTACTCCAAGGTCACGGGTAAGGCACATAAGATTCCGCTTTTAAAATTCATGCAAAAGCGCCCGTATGCCCATCAGATACTCGGCCACATGAAACATACTGAGTGCTCCGCCTGCCATGCGCGATGGTCGGCCAACGAATGGGGAATGCACGTGATCCGGGAGGAGAAATTCAACCCGAGGCAATGGCAGGATTGGGCTCTCTCCGACCCCACCTTACAACAACGGCTATGGGGATTAGAAAGCAACAAGGCTTTGACCAAGCAACCCATGGGAATGCTGAACTGGAATTCTGCGGTCACTACCCCGAGCGGCCCCAAGGGAAGCTGGATGAAAGGCATCTGGAGCCACGTCTTTTCCGAAACGGGTTGGAGCAGTTTGATTCTCGGAAAAAACAAGCGAAAACGATTCACGATCATGAAGCCGCGTTATCAATATTTTCTGACCACCCTTTCTAAAGAGAAGGGCCGGTCCACCCTGCGAGCTAAAGTTCCTCTGACGCCCAGTGGCAAACCGGGTTGGGTGATGACCCCCCATACCCCGCACACCATCCGATCCACCGCCCGCCCCTGCGAAAGCTGTCACGAAAGCACTCTAGCGGCGGGACTCGGAGAATCGACATTGAAATACGTGGAGGACGGAAAACCGTTTCTGCGTGAATTAAAACGGTCCAACCGCATCCTGCCTCAATTCCAGATCAAGCAGATGGTATCGCGCAACGGCTGGAGCCT
>JAUVMD010000238.1 GCA_030600405.1 Nitrospirota bacterium | reverse complement strand
GAAAACGGGGAGTTGGCTCTCGGGCGAAATATCCTGGTCGCGTTCATGCCTTGGGATGGTTACAACTTTGAAGATGCCATCGTTATCAGCGAAAAAGTCGTTAAGGAAGATATTTTCACCTCCATCCATATTGAGGAATTTGAAGTGGAGGCGCGTGACACGAAACAAGGCAAAGAGGAAATCACCCGGGATATTTCCAATCTCGGGGAGGAGGCCCTCAGGAATCTGGATGATAGCGGGATCATTCGCATCGGTGCCCGTGTCAAGCCCAACGATATTCTGGTGGGCAAGATTACTCCGAAAGGGGAAACCCAGCTGAGTCCTGAAGAAAAACTCTTGAAAGCCATCTTCGGTGAAAAAGCGGGAGACGTTCGGGATACGTCCCTCAGGGTACCGCCTGGCATTCATGGCATCGTCATCGATGTCAAAGTATTTTCCAGGAAGGGAATCGATAAGGATTCCAGGACCATTGCCATCGAGGAGGAAGAAATTGCCAAAATCGAAAAAGATTTTGGCGATGAAATCCAAATCGTGAAAAGCGAAACTGAGAAACGCCTGAGGGATATGCTGAAGGGCAAAACAATCAGCAAGTCCGTGACCATCGGCCGAAAAGAAATGAAAAAGGGGATTTTGCTGGATATGGAGGTCATGGGGAAAATGGCGTCCAAAGATCTGGTGAAAATCCCGATTAAGGATGTGGATCCGGTTGAGATGCAGGAAATCGAGGGCAGCAGTAAGGAACAAGTCCATATCCTCAAAACCATGATGAACGAAAAGATCGCCAAGTTGCAGAAAGGCGATGACCTGGCGCCGGGCGTGATCAAGCTGGTCAAGGTGTTTGTCGCCATGAAACGCAAACTTCAGGTAGGCGACAAAATGGCCGGACGCCACGGTAACAAGGGCGTGGTGTCCAATATTGTTCCCGAAGAGGATATGCCCTACCTTGAGGATGGCACTCCTTGTGAACTCATCCTTAATCCGTTGGGCGTGCCTTCCCGAATGAACGTCGGTCAGATTTTTGAAACCAACATGGGTATGGCTGCCAAGGCGACGAATCAAAAAATGGCGACACCGGTGTTCGATGGCGCTAGTGAAGAAGATGTCCGGCGACTGCTGATCGAGGGCGGGTGTTCTCCCTCCGGGGAAGTGACCCTTTTCGATGGTCGGGTCGGTCAGCCGTTCCACCAGAAGGTAATGGTGGGATACATTTATATGCTGAAACTGCATCATTTGGTCGATGATAAAATTCATGCGCGTTCGACCGGGCCTTATTCCCTGGTTACGCAACAACCGTTGGGTGGTAAAGCCCAATTCGGCGGACAGCGGTTGGGGGAAATGGAGGTGTGGGCCCTCGAAGCCTATGGCGCCGCCTACACCCTGCAGGAAATGTTGACGGTCAAATCCGACGATGTTGAAGGCCGGAAGCGTATGTACGAAGCGATTGTCAAGGGCGATACCAATCTGGTGCCCAGCCTGCCGGAATCGTTCAATGTTCTGGTCAAGGAACTGCAGAGTCTGGCAATCGATGTGGAATTGATAGAAACCGCCAAATAGGCTTTTCAGCCTTTGCGGGCGGCTCAAGTTTATTGGGTCTGATTTCTATAAACTTTATTTTAGGAGACCACGCTTGTGGATAACCTGAGTTTTTTTGAGAAACCCAAAAATCCGATTATGTTTGATGCGATGCGCATCCGACTGGCCTCTCCGGAAAAAATCCGGTCCTGGTCCTATGGCGAAGTAAAGAAACCTGAGACCATCAATTACCGGACTTTCAAACCCGAGCGGGACGGGTTGTTCTGCGCCAAGATTTTCGGCCCAGTAAAAGATTGGGAATGTAACTGCGGAAAATATAAACGCATGAAGTACAAGGGAATTGTTTGTGAAAAATGCGGTGTCGAGGTCATTCTGTCCAAGGTGCGCCGGGAGCGGCTGGGCCATATTGAACTGGCCAGCCCTGTGGCTCATATCTGGTTTTTCAAAGGACTGCCCAGCCGAATCGGTCATATCCTGGGCCTCACTCTCAAAGAGCTGGAACGCATCATCTATTTTGAAAACTATGTGGTGATCGATCCCGGTGAATCCGACTTTAAAGAAGGCCAACTGCTGACGGAAGCGGAATACCGGGAAGCGGAAATCGAATTCCCGCACGGATTGAAAACCTTGGTCGGTTCCGAAGCGGTGATGGAGCTGTTGAAGAACCTGGACCTCGATGCCTTAGCGGCCAAATTGCAGGAGGATCTGCTCAAAACCTCCTCCGTTCTGAACAAGCGTAAATTTTCGAAACGGTTGAAAATTGTCGAAGCGTTTCGTAAATCCGGAAACAAACCGGAATGGATGATCCTGCAGGTCGTCCCGGTCATTCCGCCGGAACTGCGTCCACTAGTGCCCCTGGATGGTGGCCGGTTTGCTACCTCCGATCTGAACGATTTGTACCGCCGCGTCATCAACCGAAACAACCGGTTGAAACGTTTGCAGGAATTGAAAGCACCGCAGATCATCATCCGCAACGAAAAACGTATGTTGCAGGAAGCCGTTTCGGCTTTGTTTGACAATGGCCGGCGTGGCCGTACCCTGCGCGGAACCAACAAGCGTCCCTTGAAATCCCTAAGCGATATGCTTAAGGGAAAGCAGGGTCGGTTCCGGCAAAACCTGTTGGGAAAACGCGTGGATTACTCCGGCCGCTCCGTTATCGTGGTGGGTCCGGAGCTGAAACTGCATCAGTGTGGGTTACCCAAGAAAATGGCGTTGGAACTGTTCAAGCCTTTCATCTTTAACCGGCTGGAACAAAAAGGGTATACCGCTACAATCAAGACTGCCAAAAAGATGGTGGAGCAGGAGCGTTCCGAAGTATGGGAAGTGCTGGAGGAAGCGGTCCAGAAACATCCGGTTCTGTTGAACCGCGCGCCGACCTTGCACCGCCTCGGCATCCAGGCGTTCGAGCCCATTCTGATCGAAGGCAAGGCCATCCGCGTTCATCCGCTGGTATGTACCGCGTTCAACGCGGATTTCGACGGCGACCAGATGGCGGTGCACGTGCCGTTGTCCATGGAGGCGCAGGTGGAAGCCAAGCTTCTCATGATGGCGCACAACAACGTGTTGTCCCCCGCCAATGGCCGGCCCATCGCCGTGCCCAGTCAGGATATCGTTCTGGGCGCTTACTATTTGACCAAAATCCGCGGCGGCGCACGCGGGGAAGGAAAAATATTTTCCGGACCCCGGGAAGTTCGCATGGCGTATGACCATGATGAATTGGATTTGCAGGCCCGGATCATGATCCAGCTGAACGGTCAACTGGAAGTGACCACCACCGGCCGGATCCTTCTATATGAGGTGACGCCGAAGGAATTGCCTTTTTCTCTGGTCAACCGGGAGATGAACAAAAAATCCATTTCCGAATTGATTGGCACATCCTTCAAAGAAGTTGGACGGGAAGAGACGGTTGCGCTTCTCGATGCCGTCAAGGAATTGGGATTCAAGTACGCCACCGAGGCCGGGCTTTCCATCTCCATCGATCACATGCGGATTCCGAAAGAAAAAGATCG
>JAUVMD010000234.1 GCA_030600405.1 Nitrospirota bacterium | reverse complement strand
TACTTTCGCTAGTCAAAGTTATTGCCCGCGAAATACCTCCACACGTAAATTAAAATCCTTGAACCGCGCTCAGGGATTCTCAATTGCCCACAACTGCCAGCCAGTTCCCCCTCCGGGCAGGAGTGGATTTTCCATCCCGCATGAGGCATAATCCCTGCCAATTACAAATTCAATTTAACAACCCTCAATTTCAAACTAAGTAATGATCTGTGTTCCCATTGTCGGTCCGACCATGGACCGCGCCCGCAAAGACCTCGACACCTGCCAGAAGCTGGCAGACATCATCGAAATGCGCCTGGACCTGATCGAGGACTTCGACCTGCCTTTGTTACTGAAGGAAGCAGGTAAGCCCTGTATCGTTACCAATCGGTGCAAGATGGACGGCGGCCAGTTCGCGGGCACGGAAGAGGAGCGCGTCGACATATTGCGCAAGGCGATCGATTTGGGGGTGGATTATATCGACATCGAAACCTCTACACCGGGACCGCTTCTCAAATCCATCCTCGAGAACAAGGGACCGGTGAAAGTTATCCTCTCGCACCACGACTTCACGCGCACACCAGACGACCTCAATCCCCTGTACGACCTGATGAGCCAATTACCGGCTGATATTTTGAAGATCGTCACTTACGCCACCGACATTAACGACAATCTGGTCCTGTTTCGTTTGCTGGCGCGCGCCAAAAAGAATGAAAAACAAATGATCGCCTTCTGCATGGGCGAAAAGGGAGAGATCAGCCGCATCCTGACAGTTCAGCAGGGCGGATGGCTCACGTTCGGGTCGCTGGAAACGGGCAAGGAAAGCGCACCGGGACAAATTACCGCAAAAACTTTGAAACATATTTACCGCATCAACGATCTGAAACCGGAATCCAAAGTGTACGGCGTCATCGGTGACCCGGTGTCGAAGAGCATGGGTTATCTACTCCACAACAAAGCGTTTCAGGCCGCCGGACTGCCGCATGTGTACGTGCCGCTTCTGGTGCAGAATGTGACGCGATTCTTTAGCGCGTTTGAACCGTATCTGGGCGGGTTGAGCGTAACCATGCCACACAAGGAAGCCATCATGAAATCCCTCCGCCGAATCGACCCCCCCGCCGGGCGCATCGGCGCCGTCAACACCGTAGTGCGGGACGGCAACGGATGGGCCGGGTACAACACGGATTGCTCGGGCGCGCTGAAAGCATTGGACCCACACGAGCCACTCAAGGATAAAAATGTTTTGATCATCGGCGCAGGCGGTACCGCGAAAGCGATCGGACAGGGCGTGGTGGACCAGGGCGCGATCCTCACCCTCACCTACAATCGCAACAAAGAAAAAGCACAGACGCTGGCGGATCAATTGAAATGCAAACTTATCAGCATCCGCGATGTGGATCAAGCGGAGGTGGACATCGTTATCAACTGCTCGCCGGTCGGCATGGCTCCGAATACCAATGACACCCCCTTCCCCGCGCGCCTGTTGAAGCCCGGCATGGTGGTGTTCGATTCCGTGTACAACCCGATGGAAACCCGCCTCCTCAAAGATGCCGAGGCTGCCGGGTGCGCCACCGTCTCCGGCGTGGAGTTGTTTGTCCACCAGGCGGCGGGCCAGTTCGAATTATGGACCGGCAAAACGGCCCCTATCGGCCTCATGCGCCAGATAGTGGAAGAAAAATTGAGCTCACGGGAATAAAGTAGGAAGGAATTAGTGATGACAGAGGTTGGAGGCAATACTCCAATCGGGCGGGGTTCCCGGGTTTTGCCAACCTCCCCGGTGCAGAGTAAACCATCGCTCCTCTCCTGGCGCGCAATCCAGAGGGTTTTGGTCCAGGTAAGCCACATAATCACGAACCGACTGACCCACTTTCAGATCAGTTTTATAGAGAACATTACCGTTGAGGTTGATGGTTAACACCAGTGCCGCCAGCACCCAATGGGTTTTACGAAAAACGGTGGAAATTTGATACAGGCGGAACAGAGCGGCCATTAGCATCATTAATAAAGTGATGCGGGGAAGATAGGTATACCGGGGACTGCCGTTGATCAGGTGATAATAATCACCGAGTTCCCGTCCCAGCAGGGCGACGGCCAAGGTCGCCACAACAAAATATGCCGCAACCCCATAAAACCATTTCTCATTCCTTTTCATTTTCTTCCAGGAAAATCCGATCATGCAACCCACAAACGCAATCATTAGAAAACCAAAAATTAGAGAAATTTCCAGATATTGAAACCAGGCCCGGTTCAGGGGCCCCACCACCGTTTCGGTAGCTACGCGGCCGAGCAGGCTTGACGGAAAATACAGAAGAGATCCCAAATTCAACGGATGGTGTTGCAATCCAAAGAAAAAATAAACAGACAGCGAAGCGGAAAACACACCATACTCCCACCGATTCTCCTCTTGGTAAATCAATCGATACAGGTACACAGGTAAAATCAGAATAGTATAGGGATGAGACCAAATGAGAATATTGACGAAAAGAAGATAAAAAACTTTCTGAAAGGGCTTCCGGGGAATGGGCAAAAACGCCAAAAGAAACAACACAACATCACAGTGCCAGATTTGAAACATCAGGGTTCCTACAATTTTAAAACTGGCCAGAGGCAAAGCGGCAAGGATGAGAACCACATACAATGCAAATTTTTTATTGTGAAACACCCGGTCCATTAAAGAATAAAACAAGGCATACGTAAGGGCGGTGAACCCAAGCGAGGCCAGAGAGTACAGAGCAGGAACCCAGGTGACTGGAAAAAAGTGAATCAGATAGCCGACTAAATTCGGAAAAACCCGGACGTAACCCGCATAGGAAATAAAAATATTCTTTAAGGTATGGTCATTGTAGAAAATGGCGAAGATGTTTCTCCCGTCCTCATTGTACAGAAGAGGAAAAAATACATCGGCAAGACCGTTTTTCAACGCTAAGATTAAAAAGCAGAAAACAAAAGCCCAACCCAGGTTGGGTTGAAAAACCAGGTGCCTTTTAACATTCCTTACGCGAGTTTTAGGAAACTCCGCCTCTTGAACTGCGTTTTCGGTCATGAATTCAGTATAAGACCTGGTGGCCGAATCGACAATTGATTACAAGAGAAAGGTTTGGGTGGGAAAACCGTCAGGAAGATCGCCATTCCTCAAATTGTTTCCAGGCCTGATCGAAGTGTTCGACGTCGAACGCTTTACGTTCCGCCGAAATATCTTTCCCAGGTGACCGGAACACCACGATCTCTTTATCTTTCACGTTGCTGGATTCCACGAAAATGGAACACCCCTCCGCCATCACCGCCCCGGTACCCTGCAACAGCTCGTCTCGGACCGCGCGGGGAGAGTCCATCACCCCGATTCCTAGCTTATTGATCATATCCATTGCAATCTGCCCGATCCGATCATCAAAAGGGCGCGCGATACCTGCGGATGGAAGGGTCCACCAACTGCGACCAGGCATCGATGCCCCCTGTCAGGTTGGTCACATTTTTAATTCCGGCTTCCTTCAATATCAGGCCCGCCTGATAGGAGCGCTGGCCAAAATGGCAATACACTACAATATCATCTTCAAAAGCCAGCTCCTGAAGGCGATCCACCAACTCGGCCAGCGGGATAT
>JAUVMD010000303.1 GCA_030600405.1 Nitrospirota bacterium | reverse complement strand
TTTGCCTGTTACCGGAGAATGTCGTTTGCTTCACACCTGCGAAATGTGTGAATACAACAATGATAACGATTGTAAAGCCGATCATAACGAACACAACCGCTGGATTGTCAACCACCGGATGAACGATATCAAATACAAATTAATCGTCGGCAGTAACAAAGGCGGTGTCGGAAAGAGCACTGTCACCACCAATCTGGCCATCGCCTTGGCCGAAAAAGGATACAAAGTCGGGTTAGCCGATGCCGATCTACATGGTCCCAACATCCCCAAACTGCTCAATGCCGAAAGCATCCGCCTTAAGGCGGAGGAGGACGGCATTGAGCCTTACGAAACCCGTAACGGCCTTAAGGTGGCGTCCTTGGGTTTTCTGATTGAAGATCCCAATATGCACATCGCCTGGCGGGATGCCGTCAAATACGATTTCATCATCGAGCTTCTCGGCAACATCAATTGGGGCGAACTGGACTACCTGCTATTCGACCTGCCGCCTGGAACCGGAAATGAGCAGATCACCATCATCGACTTCATCGGCGAGGTGGACGGCGCCGTGATAGTCACCACGCCGCAGGATCTGGCGGTTCTAGATGCCCGCAAGATGATCTCCTTCGCCCGCGACAGCAACGTCCCCATCGTCGGCATCATCGAAAACATGAGCACCATGAAATGCCCGCATTGCGCAGGGGAAATAGACGTGTTCAAGCGCGGTGGCGGCAAAAAGTTGGCCGAGGAACTGGTACTTCCCTACCTGGGGAGCATTCCGCTCGATGCCGAAGTGGCCATTCGGTCCGACAGCGGGGAACCGGTAGTTCTGTCACGGCCCGATTCTGCGGCAGCCAAGGCGTTTCTCGAGTTGGCTACAAACTGTCACAAGTTTTTGAACCCGGAGGAATCGCTCAAGGCGAGTTGATTGGAAGAAAGAAGCAAATTCTAATCCGAAATCGATTGTGAATGGCATTTGAGGGGCGGTACCAGCCGCCCTTTTTTTTATAAATCCCGGGGAATCCCGCTTTTTTCCTTTTGACAATCCCATTGCGATTGAGGGTTCAAATGTTGGATAATAGAGTAATCTCAATGAGGGATTGCAATACGCATCAGACGTTGATGTGCGGACCCGTCTGGGCTTGGTATTAATTATAGAAAGTTTTGGGATCAGTTATGCATGTTATTTCAAAAGCCGGTTTTTCTTTGGTTTTGACAACTCTCCTTTTAAACTTCTCCTTCTCAAACACGATTCTAGCGCAGCCTCAAGAGGAGGAGAAAAAAGAAAACTTCACTAGTTATTCCAATAATCCCGTGGTCGCCCTGGCTGAAGGTCAACCCATCCTTTTGGACGATCTCAAAAACGCCCAGATTCATGAAATGATGACACGTCTGTATCAAATGCAAAGGGCGCTGTTGAAACAGAAGGTCCTGAAATCCCTGACCGAGACTCATCCCGAACTCAAATCCCATGATGATCCACAAATAACACAAAAAGATGTTGAAGAGTTTTACCATAATGAACCGGGAATCAAGGAACTAGGTAGTCTGGAGCAGCTCCAGACCCAGATTGGAAACTACCTGGAGAAAATGCAGCGCCAGGGTTATCTGAAGAATTTGGAATCCAAGTACCAGATGGCCGTGGAAAAGGGTTGGGTGGTGGATTACTTTAAACCGCCCAACGATTTTCGTCTTAAAGCCAATATCGGTTCGGCCGTTTTATGGTTTAATGGCCAAGACGCCCAGGGGCGGAGAGTTTTCGTTATGGAATATTCCGACTTTTTATGCCCCTTTTGCAAGAAGGTTCAGAGGACTCTGAGGGATCTTCGCGAGAAATATTCCGACACGGTACAGTTCGGCTACCGGCATTTTCCGCTTCACCAGGAGGCGAGGGGTTTATCGGAAGCGGTCGAATGTGCCCGCGACCAGGGCCGGTTCTGGCAGTTCCAAAGCCTCATTTTTCTTGATGCCCATAGTCTTCAGCAAAGTAAGCTGGAGCTTATTAGAAATGCCCGGCGGGCGGGCGTCCGCGACACGTCTTCCTTTGAAAAGTGTCTGGACTCTGGTAAATATCAGAAACGGGTCGAGAACGACTTCGAAGAAGGAGTTTCTCTGGGCATCCAAGGGACGCCTACTTTTATCATAGGCACCTATAATCACTCCACGGCCACGATCAACGGGGAAATGTTTTCCGGTGCCGTTGCCCCCTCAAAGTTCATCCATCTCATTGAAAAGTACCTGGATCATTCCGAGGAATAATTTAAGGAGGCCGTTGGTTGTGTCCGACTCCCGATTAAGAAAAACGGCCCGACTCCGCGCAACAGGGTGGTTTTATTCCTTCGTATTGCTTTTCATTTTTGGATTGGGTGTGGTGAACGCATTTCTCGGGCCCGTGCCTCCCGGCTACGCCCTCGATTCCTATCAAAAATTTGAGAAATCCAAAAAGCAATACCGGCCTCTTCAACTGGAGGCCATGCCTGACAAGGATAAAGTGCGGCCGGGAGAAATCTTCTGGTTACACCTGGTGATATTTTTGGATGAAGGATGGCACATGTATTCCCTCGAGAAACAATCTGATGATAAAACGGTGGCGACCCGGATCGAGTTAGAAACCCTGGTATTCGATCCGCAGAGCAACTGGCAGGAGGCGCCGCCCAGGTTTGTCCGTGACGATGTCATGGAAAAAATAATGAAGACCCATTCCGGCCGCGTCGAATTCACCCGGCTGTTTTCCGTACCAAAAAGATTAACGCCGGGCGTGTATCCCCTATCCGGGACCCTCCGTTTCCGAATCTGTGACAACCGCATTTGCACCCTGCCTCAGGCAATGAAGTTTCAAACCCGTGTTATAGTGGAAGCGGGCGAACCCGGTTGAAATCAAGG
>JAUVMD010000226.1 GCA_030600405.1 Nitrospirota bacterium | reverse complement strand
TTTGAAAAACAAGGGTTTAGGTGAGACGGCACTACCGGTCAGGGGAAAAAGCGAAATATCTTGAAATCAAACTCTATTTTGTACACAATGACCAAACTCGAAATTTTCCAGGATAGTCATGCTCGCTTTTGCCAAAGACATCACCCAAAAAGAACCGGATCATCCCGAGGAGGGCCAAAACTCCAAACTCAAGGAGTACATGGACTACCAGCGGAAGATCCACCACGAAAAGTTGATTTACCATTCCTTGGACCATGCCAAAAGCTACCTGCAGAAAACCATCAATGATATGTGGGGGGATGAAAATAAATTAAAAGGATACCTGGCAAAAGCGTTCCCGGTTTCCCACCGTAATGCCGACTCCGATACGTTGATGCTGATGTTAAGAAAGTTGTTGAACGCTCACAACGCCACCAACAACTGGTATCGCCTCAACCGCTTTTACTTTGGTCTGGTTTACGACGCTATGAACCGGTTCGTCCAGATATACAACCGCCTGATCCTTGAAGCGCCGGAAAAAAGCGAAGAGTACGGCATCACTGACCAATTGGAGATCGATTTCGACGACTGGGTCCGGTTGTTTTTCCAGGATCTGGATTTTTTGATCGGACAGCCTCTCCCTTACGTGCACTTTACTTTCCGCAAGCGCAACCGCACCATCGAAAATTTTATTCAAAAGGGAATCGAATCAGGTAAAACCCGCAAAGAGGCGATTGAAGAGGCTGCCAAGAAGTTCAATATCGAAGAGGACGCAGTGACTATTTTGTTAAACAAAACTATCGATCAGAAAAATCTGGAATTGTTTTACACTTCAGCCGAAAACCCCATCTACGAATTTCTTTACGACACCGCCTCAGGGGAAGGTTTTCTGGATGGCGAGTGCCTGATCGATCATTCCTATTTTCTCTCCCACCAGCTCAAGGGTTTATCCGAAGAGGAAGCCGAATCGGTGGTCAGTGAAATCGAAAGGCTTTCAAAACATTAAAAGCGTGTTAGAATGTTGTGGTTTGATCCAGGAGGTGAACACATCTCTTGGCAACTTTCACCGGGTTACGAATTCATGAACGATAAACATAATATGTCTTGGGATGACATTGAAGATCCAGGACCCCCGCGGGACCGCAAACGGGGCCGAGGGGGACAGGGCGGCGGACCGGGAGGCGGCGATCAGGGTCCCCAGTTCGTATTGCCACCGATCAAAATCCCGCAGTTGACGCCATCCACCATTCTCATTGGCATCATTATCCTTCTCGTCGTCTGGATTGTACCGAGTGTGGTTTATACCGTGGCGCAGGATGAAGTCGGAGTGGTTACTCGGTTCGGAGAATATGTGCGAACCACCCCGCCGGGATTGCAATTCAAACTCCCCTCCCCCATCGAACACGTGCAAACGCCCACGGTGCGAAAGGTCCGGGCCGCGACGGTCGGTTTCAGGCAGAGGGGTAATCAGGAACAGGATGTCCCCAACGAATCCCAGATGTTGACGGGAGACGAAAATATTGTCGACATAGATTTGGTGGTGCAGTACCACATCATTGACGCCAAAAATTTTCTATTCAATATCCGTAACCAACCTCAGGCGGTACACGATGTGGCCGAGACCACCCTGCGCGGCATCATTGGCAACCGGCCGATCGACGATGTGTTGACTACCGGCAAAGCGGAAATCCAGATCCAGGTGAAAGAAACCATGCAGGAACTCCTGAACAAGTACGAATCCGGCATCGAAATTTTGAATACCCAACTGAAAGATGTCAGCCCGCCACAACCGGTGGACTTCGCTTTTAAGGATGTGCAAAGCGCCAAAGAGGATAAAGACCGTCTCATCAACGAAGCCAAAGGCTACCGCAATTCGGTGATTCCCGAAGCCCGCGGTAAGGCGGCTCAAATCATTGCCGCGGCCGAGGCCTACCGGGAGGAAGTGATCAACAAAGCCCAGGGCGACGCCCACCGGTTCCTGGCGCAATACAAAGAATATAAAAAGGCTCCGACAGTAACCAAAACACGGATTTACCTGGAGACGATGGAAGAAATTTATCCCGGCATGAACAAAGTGATCACGTCCGGCAAAAATAGCGGCGTACTGCCTATTCTGCCGCTGAACAGTAACCTGGGGGAAGTGCTATCCTCCGGTTCCAAAAATTAATAATACGCGGGATACTGTGATGAAAAAACCTATTAATTTAATTATTCTGGCAGTTTTGGTTCTGGTACTTTATGGATCCACGTTTACCGTCAACATGACCCAGAACGCCATCGTTTTGCAATTCCAGGAATACAAGAAAACGGTCGCCAAGCCGGGATTGTACTTCAAGATTCCCATGGTTCAAGATGTCCGGTATTTCACCAAAATGCTGTTGGTTCTCGATGCACCGCCCGCCGACGTTATTACCAAAGACAAGAAAACCATGCTGATTGATAATTTCACCATGTGGCGCATCCAGGATCCACTTCTGTTCCTGCAGACTTTGCGAACCGAACCCGCCGGTGAATCGCGGTTGGACGATATTGTTAAATCGGAACTGCGGGTGGAATTGGGAACTCATGACCTGATCGACGTAGTCACCAAAACCCGTGAAGAGATCATGGCAAAAGTCACTAGGGAAGCCCATATCAAAGCCGTGCAATACGGAATTGAAGTGTTGGACGTGCGCATCAAACGGGCCGACTTGCCGGGCGGCAACGCCCAGAAAGTGTTCGACCGCATGCGGACCGAACGCGAACGGATCGCCAAAAAATACCGTTCCGAAGGAGCGGAAGAAGCCACCAAAATCCGCGCGGAAACCGATAAGGAAAAGGTGATTCTGATCGCCGAAGCCTACAAAAAGGAACAGGAGACTCGCGGGAACGGCGACGCCCGCGCCACTAAAATCTATGCCAATGCGTACAACCGGGACCGGGAATTTTACGCCTTCATGCGGTCGATGCAGGCGTACAAAAATTCCCTGAAAACCGGCACCACCGTCATTCTTTCTGAAAAATCCGATTTTCTGAAATACCTGAACAAATCCCGGTAAACCCGGGTCATTCCACCGTTATGATCCCGACCCCCACCTTCCCATAGCACTATGAATATTCTCATTGTCGGCGCCGGCATTGTGGGCTTCAACCTGGCTCAAGAGCTTTCCCACGAAGGCCACGACATTTCGATCATCGATGCCGATGCCGAAAAAATCAAACTGATCTCGGAAAAACTGGATGTGCTCGCCATCCGCGGCAACGGTTGTCTGCCCAGTACGCTGCTCCAGGGGCGCATCCGCGATGCGGAAATGGTCATCGCCGTCACCGACAAGGATGAGATCAACCTGATGGTCTGCTTTTTGGCCCACAAGTTTGAAGTGAAGGAACGTTTCGCCCGCCTGCGCAATATGGAACTCACCGGCGAGAGCCAGGTGTTCAAACCTGAGGAATTGTTTGTCGACCACGCCATCAACCCGGCGGAGATCATCATCGACTCCATTCTCAAGATCATTAAAACTCCCGGTGCGGTCAATGTCGCCGAGTTTGCCGACGGCCAGATTTTTTTCCGCGGGTTCGACGTACCGGAGGATGCTCCGCTGGCTGGGAAAACCATCGAAGAAATCCGCGAGGTGAGCGAGCTCAACGCCTTTCTGGTGGTGGCGATCGTACGCGCAGGTAAAATGATCATTCCGAACTACGAAAACCGGATCCTGGCGGGAGACAAAATTTACATTCTGGTCGACCACGATTTTCTGCCGCTGGTTCTGCCCATGCTCAACAAGCAGACGGATGAAATCCAGAAA
>JAUVMD010000163.1 GCA_030600405.1 Nitrospirota bacterium | reverse complement strand
CCGAAAAGGAAGCGCAGACCCGCGTCACTGAGATGTGTGAGAAACTGCTGGCCAACACCGTGATCGAGTCCTATCGATTCACGCTGGAGCCCGCGGAATGACCGTTTGCCCCCGGAGGCTCTCATGAAGTGCGGTATCGTCGTTTTCCCCGGTTCCAACTGCGACCACGACTGCTACCACATCCTGAAACATGTCCTCCAACTCGACACGCACTGGATCTGGCACAAGGATGAGGTGCTGAATTCCTTCGACTTCATTATATTGCCCGGCGGGTTTTCCTACGGTGATTACCTGCGCCCCGGCGCCATCGCCCGGTTTTCGCCCATCATGAAATCGGTGATCGATTACGCCAACCAGGGCGGCCGCGTGCTGGGCATCTGCAACGGGTTTCAGATTCTGGTGGAATCCGGCCTGCTCCCCGGCGTGCTGATGGATAACGAAGACCAGCGTTTCATTTGCAAAAACCTGACCCTTCGGGTGGAAAACAACGAGACACCGTTTACCTCCCAATGCACACCCGGTAGCGTGCTCAAGATACCGATCAATCACGGCCAGGGAAGATATTATGCCGATGACGACACATTGAAACGCCTGACGGACAACGGTCAGATCATATTCCGTTATTGCGATGCCACGGGCAACACTTCTGACGAGGCCAATCCCAACGGTTCGCTCGATCACATCGCCGGAGTGGCCAACGCCACTAAAAACGTGATGGGCATGATGCCGCATCCCGAACGCTGTGCCGATCCCCTATGGCCGGAGGTGGACGGCCAATTGATATTCAAATCCCTCATCCAATCGAGTTTGGCGCATTCATGACCGCTTCCACTCCCATCACGCCGGAAATCGTGGCCGAGCACGGCCTGTCGCCGGAAGAGTACGCCCGCATTCAGGAGCTGTTGAATCGCGACCCCAACCTGGTCGAACTGGGAATTTTTTCGGCGATGTGGAGCGAGCATTGCAGTTACAAGAGTTCGCGCCCGCATCTCAAGACGCTTCCCACCGAAGGCTCGCGCGTGATCCAGGGTCCGGGCGAAAACGCCGGAGTGTTGGACATCGGCGACGGTTTGGCGGCGGTGTTCAAGATCGAGAGCCACAACCACCCGTCGTTCATCGAGCCGCATCAGGGCGCGGCGACGGGAGTGGGTGGCATCATGCGCGACATTTTTACCATGGGCGCGCGTCCCATCGCATTGCTCGATTCGCTCCGCTTCGGGGATATTGGACACGAAAAAACCCGTTATTTGCTGAACGGCGTGGTCAAAGGCATCGCCGATTACGGCAACTGCGTCGGTGTGCCCACTGTCGGCGGCGATATTTATTTCGACGCCTGCTACAACGGCAACATTCTCGTTAATGCATTCTGCCTGGGGATCGCCAAGGCCGACCGGATTTTTCTCGGCAGTGCGTCCGGCGTCGGCAACGCGCTGTTGTACGTGGGTTCCAAAACCGGGCGCGACGGCATTCACGGCGCCAGCATGGCCTCGGCCGAGTTCGACGACGCCACCGAAGAAAAACGCCCGACGGTTCAGGTCGGTGACCCGTTTACCGAAAAGTTATTATTGGAGGCCTGCCTCGAAATCATGAAAAAAGACTGGGTGGTCGGCGTACAGGATATGGGCGCGGCGGGGTTGTCGTCGTCCTCTTTTGAAATGGCGGAGCGTGCCGGCATGGGAATGGAACTCGATCTGGACGCCGTACCCCGGCGCGAGGAGGGTATGAACGCCTACGAGCTCATGCTATCCGAATCGCAGGAGCGTATGCTGTTCGTGGTGGAAAAGGGCCGCGAATCCGAGGCGCTCGACATTTTCAGGAAATGGGATCTGGATGTGGCGGTGATCGGTCGGGTGACCGATGACGGCATTTTCCGCGCCAAAGAAAATGGAGTGGAGGTGGTGAATCTGCCCATCCAGACCGTGGTGACCGGCGCACTGAAATGCGATCGCCCCACGCGCAAGCCAGCTTATCTGGCGGAGGTGGGGGCTCTCGATTTATCGTCCCGTGACGTTCCGGCCGACTGCGGGGAGGTCCTGAAACAGCTTTTGGCCTCGCCCACCATCGCTTCCAAGCAGTTTGTTTACGAGCAATATGACCACATGGTGCGGCTGAACACGCTGGTTTTGCCGGGGTCGGATGCGGCCGTGCTCCGTGTCCCGGAGACCGATAAGGCCTTGGCCCTGTCAGTGGATTGCAATCCGCGTTACGGTTATCTCGACCCTTATGTGGGTGCGCAGATTGCCGTGGCGGAGGCCTGCCGGAATGTGGTTTGTGCAGGCGCGGAACCGATCGGCGTGACCAATTGCCTCAACTTTGGCAACCCGGAAAACCCGGAAATTATGTGGCAGTTTCAGGAGGCGGTACGCGGGTTGGGCGATTTGTGCCGTTTCCTGGATATTCCGGTGGTCAGCGGCAATGTCAGTCTCTATAATGAGACGAAAGGCGAAGCAATTTATCCCACTCCGACCATTGCGGTGGTCGGGTTGATGGCAGACCGTTCGCTCCATTGCACCCAGGGGTTCAAGCAGGAAGGACATGTGATTGGCTTGCTTGGGTCCACTTTGGAGGAATTGGGCGGCAGTGAATACCAGAAGCTGTTCTGGAACGAGTGCCGTGGCAAGCCGCCACGGTTGGACTCGAAAACGGAACAATCCGTGCATCGGCTGTGTCTGGATTTGATCCGCAAACGGTTGATCCAATCGGCGCATGATTGTTCCGAGGGCGGATTGGCGGTGGCCCTGGTCGAGTCCTGCATGACCGGACCGAAGCTTGTGGGGGCGGCCATTGAATTGAATGGAGACATGCGCGCCGATGTTTTGCTGTTCGGGGAATCCCAGTCGCGGATCGTCATCTCCTTTTCGGAAGATGCGTTGCATGGGATCGAAACCCTGGCAAAGAAAGCGGGTGTTCCATTTTTCGTATTAGGATTGATGGGCGGCCAAGATTTTCAAATAAAGATCAACCAGAAGGAATCTATTAATGAGAATATTCTCATGCTTGAGGATATTTGGAAGAACTCCCTGAGCCGTTATGGAAATCGAGTGGCCGGATAACGACAAGTTTCACGAAGAATGCGGGGTGGTGGCTATATATGGTCATCCGGAAGCGGCCAACCTGGCTTATCTGGGATTGTACGCCCTTCAGCACCGGGGCCAGGAAAGCGCCGGAATCACATCCTCCGACCACGGTCAGATGTACCGGGAAGTCGGCATGGGATTAGTGGCGGATGTTTTCAGCACCAAACGCATCAAGCGTCTGCCTGGTAACATGGCGTTGGCTCACAACCGTTATTCCACCGCAGGGGAGAGCAAAATCATGAACGCCCAACCCTGCCTGATCAATTACGCCAAGGGCTCGCTGGCCCTGGCGCACAACGGCAATCTCGTCAACGCCGACACGATCCGCGAAGCCCTCGTGGAAGAAGGCGCGATTTTCCAATCCACCAACGACAGCGAAGTGATCGTTCACCTGATCGCCCATTCGCATTGCGAAACGTTTGTGGAACGGGTGGTGGAGGCCCTGCTGGCGGTCAACGGGGCGTACTCGCTGGCGTTGATGACCGATACAGAAATTGTCGCCGCGCGCGATCCCTTTGGGTTTCGTCCGCTGTGCCTAGGTAAACTGGACGGGGCGTATATTATCGCGTCGGAATCCTGTGTCATGGATCTGGTCGAAGCGGAGTTCATCCGTGAAATAGAGCCCGGCGAGGTGTTGTTGATCAATAAAGAGGGTTTGAGTTCGTTTTTCCCGTTCCGGCGGATGGAAGTCAAGCGTTGTATCTTTGAACATATCTATTTTGCGCGTCCGGACAGTTATCTGTTCGACGAGCATGTGTACGCCGTACGCAAGCGCATGGGCGTGGCGCTAGCCCGGCAGGCGCCGGTAGAGGCCGATCTCGTGGTGCCTGTCCCCGACTCGGGCAATATTTCAGCGCTCGGTTACTCGGAAGAGTCGGGCATTCCCTTTGAAATGGGACTGATCCGCAACCATTATGTGGGGCGGACCTTTATCGAACCCAAATCCCAGATCCGGCATTTTGGTGTGAAGGTGAAGCTGAACGCCGTCAAAGAAATCATCAAAGGCAAGCGGGTGATCATTATTGACGATTCGATCGTTCGGGGAACTACCAGCCGGAAAATTGTGAAGATGTTGCGAGATACGGGAGCCAAGGAAGTGCATGTCCGCATCAGCTCTCCACCCACGCTGTATCCCTGCTTTTACGGTATTGACACCCCGGACCGCGAACAACTGATCGCTTCCAAGCATACCCTGGAGGAGACCCGCCGGTTTATCACCGCCGATTCGCTGGAGTACCTCGACATCGACAACATGATGAGCATCATGAATGGTGAGAAGTCCACTTACTGCGCGGCTTGCTTTGATGGCAATTACGCGGTGCCGGTAGACGGCAAAGGACCCCGGCCGATCCAGCTCAACCTGTTCGGAAGCGAAACGAAAGAAGTCTGAACGGTTGACTCCCGCCTTAATGTTTTATTTTTTCCACTTGATGGAACAACCTATAGACGAAACCTGGTCGTCGTTGACCGGTTGACCGGCGAGGATGGCTTCGATGGCGTCTTTCAAATCGTGGCGGGT
>JAUVMD010000069.1 GCA_030600405.1 Nitrospirota bacterium | reverse complement strand
GCTTTCAACAAATATTCGAGGGCTTCGAACGTTTGTTCCGATTCCCAGTTTTTGGCGCCATCGACTTCGGCCACTACCATGCCCTTTTTATCGATCACGTAAGTGGTGGGAATCGTGAGAGTATGGTACCGGCTTTCCACCTGTCCGTCCGAATCGAGCAATACCGGAAAGGACAACCGGTACTGGTCGGCAAATGTCTGAACCTTGTCGGGAGACCCCTTGTCGAGGCTGACCGCCAGTATTTCCAAACCCTCGGACCGGTACCGGCGGTAAAGGTTCTCCAGGCCGGGCATTTCCACCCGGCAGGGCCCGCACCAGGTGGCCCACAGGTTGAGAATAACCACCTTCCCTTTATGGTCTGCCAGTTGCACGCGGTTGCCTTTCAGGTTGCGCACGGTAAAGGCCGGCGCCTTGAACCCCACCGCTGATTTTTCGGTATCCACGCCGGGTGGCAATTGGACATCCGCCAGGGTCATCGGGGTCTCATAGTAATGATCCACCATAATCAGAATCGCGGCGACAAACAAAACCGCATAAATCGCCGCGTACTTTTTAGTGAGAGTAAAGTCGTTCTTTTCTGATACGGTCGATTTCATCTTTCATCCGTTCGAGACGCACCCTGAGGCTCATCAATAGAAAATACAGCAGGGTGAACGCCGCCAGGGCAACCATCAACGTAATATTCATGGACGTTTCATTACCTGTACCGATGCCCTGGGTGGTGATAAATTTAGGGTCCGGGTGAAACGTGCGCCACCAGAGCACCGAAAAGTGAATCAAGGGTATGTCGAGAAACCCGACAATTCCTATCACGGCGGCGTACTTGGCGCGGGTGGAGCCGGGCTCGCTCTGCGCGCGGAGCATCAGATAGGCCACATAAATCAGCCATAACACGAGAGTGGAGGTCAGCCGTGCGTCCCACACCCACCAGACACCCCAGATCGGCTTGGCCCACAGCGGACCGGTGATCAACACCAGGGAACAGAAAACAATACCGATTTCCGCCGAGGCATGGGCGTATATGTCCCACTCCCGTTCCTTCTTCCACAGATACAGAATACTGCACAGGAAGACTATGAAAAACGCGAAGAACGCAATCCACGCCGAAGGCACATGGAAATACATGATGCGCTGGACCACTCCTTCAGTGCGCTCCGTCGGCACATAAATAAAGATCGCCCCCAGCGCCGCCAGAACCGCCGCGGCCGTCAGGCCCATCAGGCCGTAACCGGGATTGTCCGTTTCCTGAGACGCGTCACTCATTTCCTGAATCCTTTTTGAGGGTTTCCTTGAGCAGGTCCAAATCCTTTTTAAGGGAGTGGCTTCGCCGGATCAGGGAAAACACGTACACAAAAATCCCACCCCAGACGAACACATTGACCGCGAATAAATACCCCAGGTTGTCCATGCAATCACTCCTCTAAAATATGATCGATCGTCATAATAGATGCGCTGATAAAAATAATGTCGAAACAAAGGATCAATCCCACCCAGTTCATCATATCCGTGAGGGATTTACCATCCAGAATTTGTCCGGTCAACTGGACCGATCCGATAGCTATCGGCACCATCAGCGGATACAGCAAAATCGGAAGCATGATCTCCCGCGTTTTTAAATTGGAAGACAGGGAGGACAACAACGTACCCAATGCGCTGAAACCCAGCGTACCCATAAAAATAACCGCCAACAAGGGTGCCAGATGAGATCCAATATCCACATTAAAAAATATCATAAACACCGGCAAAAGAAACGCTTCCATGATCAGCAGAAACGCCAGATTGCTCAGCATTTTTCCGAAGAAAATAGCCGAGCGATCAACCGGCGCCAGCATCAAACCCTGCAGACAGCCGTTTTCCTTTTCCAGCGCAAACGAACGGTTGAGCCCGAGCGTTCCCGCGAACAGGATGGCCACCCATAAAACTCCCGGTCCGACTTGACTGGCGCTCACGATGCTGAGATTGATGGAAAAAATGAAGATCAACATCACCAATACCGCAAACACGAACATGGAACTGAACAGCTCGCGGGTTTTCAGTTCGGTGACGAAATCCTTCCAGATAATCGCCTTCACCTGAGACAGGTACTGGTTCATTTCAATCGATCCTCAATAAATCATACGCTATTTCACCCTGAGCCTGTCGAAGGGTGACATCTTAATCATGCCATGCTTCGACAAGCTTAGCATGACATCTATCCTCTTATTTGGCCTGTTCGACCGTTTCGAGATACAACCGTTCAAAATCAGCAGGGTCGACTTGGTCCGCCGATTTCCACAGGGCCAGTTTTCCGCGGACCAGGATCGCCACCCGGTCGCACATTTCCAGCCCGCGCGAAAAATCGTGGGTGGTCATCAAAATCGTCCGTTGGTCCGTATGCAGGGCTTGCAGTTGCACCTTGAGAATTCCCGACGCGTGCTGGTCCAATCCCGTGTACGGCTCATCCAGAAAAAGGATCGACGGATTGTGCACAATCGCCCGGGCGATGGACAACCGTTGCAACATCCCCCGGCTGAACGTTCGCACACGGTCATGTATTCTCGGCTTCAAGCCGACCTCGTCGATCACCTCGATGGCCCGTTCCTCCGCCCGCTCCACGCCGTACATCGTGGCGTAAAAACGAATGTTCTCAAGCGGCGACAAATCGGCGTATAAAAAACTGGCGTGGGAAATCACTCCAATCTCACGCCGCATTTCCGGGTCCGCTTCCTTCACATCATACCCCGCCACCTTTGCGGTGCCGGACGAGGGCCGGGTCAACGCCGACAGAATGCCGATCAACGTCGTTTTACCGGCACCGTTGGGACCGAACAGACTCAAGAATTCACCTTTCCTCAACTCGAAGTCGACACCGCGCAAGGCTTCCAGATGCCCGAAATGTTTTCGGATGCCTTGCACCTGAATGGCTGGGCCGAAATTCGGCGAAGGTTTGGATTCGGTCATGAGGGATAGGGAAGTGTGGGACGATTCATTGGTGAATCAAGCCGCACCCGCGGTCTTTTTTTTCTGCTTCAACTGCTTTTCCAATGCGTCTATTTTTTCCAGGAGGCCCACCGCCTCCTCCTCCAGCTTGTGGTGGAGCGCCTCGAAATCCGGCTTGGATATTTTATCGGTCTTGAAATCGAATTCCAGTTCTTTAATGGCCAGCAACACTTCCTCTTTACGGACCAGAAGATGCTTGTACTCTTCCTCAGCAGGGTCCAGAGGTTTGAACAACCGCTCGGTGGGAATCCTCGAAAACAGGGGAATACCGACGACGACCAGGATCAAGATAACAAGAATCAGTTGCAGAAAGTTCGCACCGGTCATAGTGTCAGGATTCTAACCGGTCGAGTTCATCTTTCAGTCTCTTGGAATACTTTCCGGAAGGAGTGTCTGCTTCGGACGCCGATTCCTCCCCGCTTTCGTCGGCATCTTTTTCGGTCTGGACCGGGCGTACCCAGGATTGGATCACCTTACGCACCCCGAAACCGCCGATCACCAGCGCCGCAAATGGGGTGATCCAGGCCGAAAGATTGAAGCCTGATTTGGTCGGGGCCGACAATACTGTTTCGCCGTACTTAACGACATATTGTTTGACGATCTGGTCCACCGTCAATCCGGACTCCAGGTTCGTCTTCAGGGCCTTGCGCGTTTCCTTGGCGGTGTCGCAGGTGCAGTTGATCAGTACCTTGCCACACTTGTCGTCGCATTTGCACATCAGCGCGTTTTCCAGATCGGCCAACTGCGACGCGGCCCAAACGGTCGCCGGCCCTGAAAGCACAACCAGTGCGGCTATCATCGACATGTAGATTCGCATCGTTTTCATAGGTCTTACTCCTGCGCCGGTATAAAGATCGCTTCCTGGCGTTTCAACCGTTCCACGCGGCGGCGGGCTTCCAGCCGATCCGGCCACACAGCGATCATGGTCCCAAACGCGATGACCCAGCCCCCCAGCCACATCCACTTGACCATCGGATTGACGTACACCTTGATGGTGGCGGAACTGTTCTCGGGATTAAAGTCGGCCAGAATCATGTACACATCTTCTTTTAAGGTGGAAATCAAATCCACTTCCGTCACCGGCTGGTTCTGTCCCTTGTAAAATTCCTTCTCCGGCATACCCGTCCACAATCTTCGGCCATCGCGTTCGATTCCCAGCTGGGCGATGACCCGGGTCTTGGTACTGCTTTCCTCTTTCACTAACAGCTTTTCGTAAATGAAATCATAACCGCGCAATTGAAAACGTTCGCCGATCTTCAAGTGCTTCTCCACGTCGGTGCTGTACGACTGAGACCCGGCGATACCCGCAAATATCAGGACCACTCCCAGGTGAACAATATAACCTCCGTACCGGCCTTTATTTTTCCAAACCAGTCCTGATAATGCATTGATCGGGGACTCCCCACGTGCTTCCATGCGGGCACCGGTGCCTTTCATGAATTCGATGAACATGGAGGTCATCACAAAGATGCACAGGATGAAGGTGATGTAGGTAAAAATTTCCGATTTGTCGGTGAGCGGCACGAACGGGAACATCATGGCGGCACCTATTGCCGCCGTCAGGACCGGCTTCGTAAAATTTCTCTTCAGGTTCGACCAGCTTGACCGGCGCCACGCGATGACGGGTCCGATGCCGATCAACGCCAGCAGGACCATGCCGATCGGCACGTTCACCTGATTGTAGAACGGCGGACCGACGGTGATCTTCACCCCGCGGAACGCTTCGGATACGATCGGGAAAATAGTTCCCCAAAATGTAGCGAACGCGATACCCAGAAGCACCAGGTTGTTGAGCAGAAAACTGCTCTCGCGGGATAAGAACGAGTCGAGTTCGTTTTTACTTTGCAACAGCGGCAGACGCAGCAAAATCATCGTCACCGAAAACGCGATGATGACACCCAGGAATCCCAGGAAGTAATAACCGAGGGTCGCTTCGTCAAACGTATGTACCGACTGGATCAACCCGCTGCGGGTGATGAAGGTGCCGAAGATGGTCATCACGAACGTCAGCAGAACCAGCGACATGTTCCAGACCTTCATCATGTCCTTCTTCTCCTGGATCTGCACCGAATGCAGATACGCGGTGGCGACAATCAACGGCATGAACGCTGCGTTCTCCACCGGGTCCCACGCCCAGTAACCGCCCCAACCCAGCTCGACATACGCCCACTGTGCACCGAATAGATTCCCCAAACACAGAAAGAACCACGACACCAGCGTCCATTTTCGAGTCAGACGAATCCAACCGTCGTCCAGATTTTTGGTGAGCAGTGCGGCGGTGGCAAAGGCAAAGGGTACGGTAAACCCGACATACCCCAGATATAAAGTCGGCGGGTGAATCACCATCCAGTAATTCTGGAGAAGCGGATTCAGGCCCCGTCCATCTTCCGGGGGTACGGGAAGACGCTCAAAGGGATTGGTCGAAAAGTTGAGGAGTACCAGGAAAAACAAGGTGATGACCATCATCACCGCCAGTGCAATGGGCACCAGCCGGACGTTCTGCTTCCGGTTCTGGACGTGGACCACCATCATATAGGTGGTGAGAATCAGAGCCCAGAAAAGTAGCGACCCCTTCTGCCCGCCCCAGAATGAGGAAAATTTATAGAAGAAATCGAGGTCGATGTTGGAATAGGCGGCAACGTATTGCAGGCTGAAATCATTGGTCAGAAAAGCCTTCCACAGCGCGATGGAGGAGACCATCACACACCCCCATACGATGATGGGGGTTTTGTCGGCGCTCATGTAAACGTCGACCCGGTTGCTCCGGAAGGCCATCACATAGGAAGCAACCCCGTAAAGGGCCGTCGCCAGGGCCAGCAATAATGCAAATTCACCGATATCATTCATATGATAATTATCCTGTCACCTCCGGCACGGTGGAATCCACTTGGGGTGAAATCAACACCGCATTGTCTCGATGACTCGGTTTGGGAATTAGATCGTAGTTTTTCCGGGTTGGATATTGGGTGACTCTAAAGTGGGCTGTTTATCCTTGCCATAAGGGATGTTCCCCGGATGGGTTTTGCCCGCTTCCTTTTCCGCTTCATATTTGGAAGGACAACTGGTCATCAACGTACTCGCATGGAAAACCCCGTCCCTTCCCAAAGTGCCTTCCACCACCACTTCCCGTCCATCTTCAAACATATCGGGAGTAATCCCTTTATAGGTAACGGGTAAGGTCGCCTTATTCTCCTCAATCCGGAAGGAAACCAAGAGCGTATTGTCCGGGTTTCGGTTGATCGACCCGTTGACCACGGTGCCCTTCACCTTGATCCCGGCACCATGATACTGGGCGGCGGCCACCGTCAACTCGTCCACCGTCAGGAAAAACTTAGAGGTGGTGCTGATGCTGGTGGTGATCAGGTAACCCACCGCCAGAACAATCAAAACGCTGCCAATGACAAATTTGATTTGCTTATGTTTCATTTTCTTTGAGCTCTGTCCCGAAACCGGGTTAAAGGGTTTAAAAACATACTATTTTCCCGCTTTTAGCCACATAGTATCACTCCCAAAATGCCCCTGTCAAAGTAATTTGACCGGCGAGCCGTCGGCCGGACCACACCTGGTAGGAGCTTTCACTATAGAGGACACAAAGGTCAAAGAGAAATCAAAGAATGGATAGGATCACAGGATCTAGCAAGTTTTCAAATAAGCCCTCTCTGCCTTAAAGGAGAAGGCTTTCCCGCCCCTCTCCAAATGTCCCGGCCAGGCGGATCCGAACTCAGTCTGGCGCCAGTGCACAATTTTCACTTTTTTTGTTGACAGAATGTCGCATTG
>JAUVMD010000103.1 GCA_030600405.1 Nitrospirota bacterium | reverse complement strand
TCCCCAATTGAACTTCAAGGGGAATATGGCCTACACGATCCAGTACCGCCTGGTACGGTATGAAACTTTCATCGGTGAGTTCGATCACATGGGAATGGTTCGTCAAAGTTTGTTTCAGATGGTCCAGCGTCGCAGGCGCAATACGGCGGCGCCAGCGGTTTTGAATGGCTTCAATATACTCATCCACCGAAAACGGTTCACGGGATTCCCGAATCAGGTTTTCCGCCAGTGTTTGGAGTGTCCGTTTATGGGGCATGCGGGTGATCGACTCGGGTAAGATTAAAAGAAATGGATGCTGAAAAGCGGGAATCGGATTCCCTTGTCCGGAAGGTTAAACAGGGCGCCTGGAATCAAGCGTCGAACTCTATCTGCCGAAATCTTAACACAAACCGTTAGAGGCGCAAACCCTTTATTCGCTTCATTTAATATTTCTCTGCCCAGTGGTGAAAGGGGCTTGATTTTATTCCGGCAGATCGGTAGATTTAAGGATATTAATTACCTGAAAATTCCATCGTACTTGCAAGGAGTTTTATTATGGACCATTCGCACAATATTGAAATCACCTATCGCAAAATTTTCGGCCGCTTAAATACCCGCAAAAAATTCACCATCCAGTCGATCAAAGACTCGAAAATCACCGTCGAGCAGGACGAGGAAATCTGCGGTCAAAAAGAACCGAAACTATTTGAGTTCAACAACGAAAAAGAGCTGGAAGAATTTGTCACGCAGGAAAACCAGACCGAGCGGGATATCAATTCGCAGCTGTCCGGCGACAGCATGCCTTATCGTTAACCTCCTGCCCGGAAGGGGAACGGGTTAACCTTTGACGGCTCTCGATGATCACCTGGCACAATTCAAGGATTTAATTTACCAGCGGCGGTTCGCCGCCTCCCTCGCTAGAGGGCAAATTTTTTGAGGACCAGGGCCGAGTTCTTGGACCCGAATGAAATGCAGTTGCTGATCGCTACCTGAACCGCCTGTTGCCGACTTTCGTTGGCAATGTAATCCATGTCGCAATCCGGATCCGGATTCTCCATATTAATGGTCGGCGACAATATCCCATCCTGCAAAGAAAGCGCCGTAACAACCGTCCCCAATGCTCCCGAAGCGCCTTGGGGATGCCCCACCATGGATTTGGTGGAGCTGACCGGCAACTTCATGGCATGTCCATTCAATGCACCTTTAACCGCCAACGTCTCGATCCGGTCGTTGATCACGGTGGACGTTCCGTGGAAATTGATGTACTCCACTTCGTCCTCGTTAATGCGTGCGTCCTTCATGGCCAATAGAAGTGCGCGGGTGGATTGCCGTCCGTCCGGCATGATGGCTACCCGGTGATAGGCATCGCAGGTGGTGCCATAACCCATGACCTCCGCATAGATCTGAGCGTTACGCTTTTTAGCGTGCTCCAGTTCCTCCATCACCAGCATCCAACTGCCCTCGGCCAGCACAAACCCTTCCCGGTCGCGATTGAAAGGGCGCGAGCCGCGTGCGGGCTCTGAGTTGAAATTCACCGGATTGGCCCGCATACGTTGAAACCCCATCATCATGGCCGGCGTCACGCAGGACTCCACTCCGCCGGTCAACATCCAATCCTCCTGACCGGAACGAATGGCGTTGAAAGCATATCCCATCGCGTCGGTCGAACTGGTACAGCCGTTGGAGATCACATGACTGCGGCCCTGGAGCCCGAAGAACATGGATATCTCACTGGACAGCATACCCACCAGCGCATTGGAAATGGCATAGGGGCTGATCTTGTGCATTTCCTTAGAGAAATAATGACCAAACTGCTTTTCCGAAAAGTCGAAGCCCGAGCCGCCGGTCCCCACCAGTACACCCAGACTTTCAAAATCTTCCTCGTCGAACTCATCGAGATCGATTCCGGCATCGTTTAAAGCCTCCTTAGCGGCTGCCACGCCCAGAGGCACCGTCCGCGGGAGCTTTTTCAGATCGGCGTCGGAATAATATTCACCCGGATCAAAGTCCTGCACTTGTCCCGCGATCTGGCAGTCCAGTCCCGAAGGATTAAAACTGCTGATGCGTTTGATGCCGCTGACTCCATTACAGGTGTTTTCCCAGAATTGCTGCTTGCCGGTTCCGTTGGGACTCATCACCCCCAACCCGGTAAAAACGACTCGCCTTGACATCATGGTTTATCCTGAAAATCCTTTTCTATTACTATTTTATAGATTTTATCATACCGCTTTTGCGCCGGACACACCAAAATCCACTGGACTCAGAGAACCGCCAAAGGAACTATGGCATTGAGACCGGCTAACAATTTGAAATATACCGGATTGATGCTACCCTATCCCGGTTGAATATGGGTTCCACACCCCTTCCTGGAGTTTCTTCCTTTGAACCAACCGGCATCTATTCCCGAAATGACCGGCCAGATGATCATGGCCGGATTCGAAGGCACCACCCTGACCCCGGAAACCGAGGACTTGATCCGCAACCAACATGTCGGCGGGTTGATCTTGTTCAGCCGCAATTATGAGAACCCGGAGCAGTTGCATACCCTTATTCGGGATCTCCAGAAAGTGGCGGCCTCCACCTCCACCGGATTGCCCTTGTTTATTTCGGTCGACCAGGAAGGTGGCCGAGTGGCCAGATTGACAGAACCCTTCACCAAATACCCGCCGCTGTGTTGCCTGGGCCATGCGCAATCGGAATCCCTGGCCTACCGGTTCGGCCAATCGCTGGCGGCCGAACTGGTGGATGTGGGAATCAATATGGATTACGCTCCCGTGCTGGATGTTCATACCAATCCGGAAAACCCCATCATCGGCGACCGCGCCATTGCCTCTGACCCGGAAACCGTAGCCCGGCTGGCGAACTCGTTTATTAAGGGATTTAAAGATAAGGGCATGATCCCCGTGGGAAAACATTTTCCGGGTCATGGCGATACCCACCTGGATTCGCATCTGGATCTGCCCACGGTTAAAAGAGATGCCGCAACTCTGGAAGCGGTGGAACTGTTCCCTTTCCGGGAAACCATCTCCCAAGGCCTGGAGGTGATCATGACCGCGCATGTGATCTATACTGCCTGGGATAAAAAAAATCCCGCGACTTTTTCCAAAAAAATCCTACAGGATATTTTGAGGCAAGAGTTGGGATTCCAGGGAGTGATCCTGTCCGACGACTTGGAAATGAAAGCCGTAGAAAATTATTTTCCCTTCGACGCGTTTCCCCGCATGGGCATCGAAGCCGGGTTGGATATGTTTTTAATTTGCAATAACGTGGAAAAAATCAGGGCTTTGCACGACCAGTTGATTCGGGATGTGGACAAAGGAACCATTCCCACTGCCCCCATTCAACAATCGGTGGAGCGGATTCTCCATTTAAAAAGGAATCTCACCCCGCCTCCCATCAACCCGCCCAATCCAGCACATTGGCAGAAAATCCATACTCCCCTCGCCAGCGAACTGCAATCTCATCTGCCGGATTGACCCAAACTGAAAACATAGAAGTTGCACACTTAGAACCATATCCCAAAAAAAGATTTTTTTATCCCCTCGGAAAGCCATATCCCCATTAACCCAAATTCGATCAACCCAAAAAAATAACAATATTCATTCGTAGCTAGGGTAATAAATTTTTATCCAGCCTCATTAAAACCTTTGAATCCTCTCTCCCAGGATGGAATCGTATAACCAGCCATTTGTTAGTAAGAATTGCATAGTTAAACCTTTTGTCGGTCAGGAAAGATTTAAATTTCAGGAGTAAAGTGCATACAAAATAGCGGGAGATATACCCCAAAGCAAGTATCCGAAGAGGTGATTTTTTCACCTCATGGTTTCGGAGAACCAATATTAGAATTACGTTTATTAGGGGACGGCGAACTTCCTGTGGGCTCAAGCCCTTTTTCTTTCAGAGGTTTGGAGGATTTTTGGGTTGACAGGGGAATCTAAAAAAATTAAAGTGTGGGCTCTTTTAAAGGTCAAGAGTCGACATCATTTGGTTGACCTGGCATTTCTGGAGTCAAGCCTGGGAGGGTAACCGGCTCAAAATGCTTTGATTAATGAGTACCGAGAATTTACCCTTAACAGGGTAAATTGCGACTTTTGAATCTTTTATTGGTGGATTGAGCGATGCAAGACAAAAAAGGAGGGGCGGCGAAAAACCTGGGGACCCGCCTCCGGCAATGGCGAAAAACCCTGCCGCTCAAATCGTTTGAATTGGCTAAGCTGATTAAAATCTCTCAAGGCTCTTTATCTGACATCGAAAATAACAAATCCTTACCCTCTGCCGATACCATCGCCAAGCTATACCAATACTCCGATTTGAATATCATCTGGTTATTACTGGGCAAAGGCCCAATGTTCCGCGACCGTTCCGGAGCTTCCGACCTGGATGATGGAACGATGGTTCAGGAAACCATGCAGGATTACGGGGAGGACCGGAAATTGAGGGAAGCGATTGAGAAAGTAGTGCGCATTTACCGCCGCGGTAATCAGGAAAAAAGAGCGCACTTGATCGGTTTTCTCAACGGTGCCGACCCGGGAGAGAATTAAACTTGCCCGTTGTGCTATTGACTCCTCTCTTCGCCCATCACAGTTTTTTTATTCTCAGACCGGCCTGAAGTTGCTGGCTTTGTCCCGGCTCTAACCGCACCCTCCAACAACCCGCAATACAGGAACCCTGGTAAATGCTCTCGAATCCTTCCTCGGACTGAGAAACCGTTTCCACCGGAAACCGCCACAGCTCGACGGCGGGACTGTATTTCAGTTGCAATTCAAACCCGAAAAACTCGTCACGCATGCCCAGGGTTTGAATATCGGGCAACACACCTGCACTCGCCATTCTTGAATCTTCCAGCCTGCCTTCGGGTAAAACATAGGCTCGGTCCGCCGCATCCCCCGCCAGCAAAGTAAAGTTATGTTCTACAACCCAAATGAAGTCTAAGGGTTTATCTCCCTTATTATGCAGAGAATACCTCACCTCCAGAACGGCTTTTTGGGGATCAAACGTATAGGTCTTTTCAACGTCAAGCTTGACATTCTCTGGCGTGTTTTCGGGGCTTTCCCGTTTCAACCGCAACACAAAAGGGGCTTTCGGATCGACAGGATCGTTCCCGCTCTCCCACTGATAAAGCTGGCCCGCAAAGGACAACAGCTCTTTATGACGGTTGTTCTTGAATGGCTCCAATGAGGTGCTTGAAGCTAAACAATGATCCATGAAGGAATACCGGTCCCACCGGTCATAGATTAATTTTTCCTGTAGCTTCTTCTCCTTGAGCCGTACCCGATGGTGAATGGATTGAGGCTGATCCCCTACGGATTTATCCTTAATCCGGGCTTCCAGAATATCCTGATGGTACACCTCCGGCCGGCGGCGCAGAACGTTGCTCAAATTGAAACAGGCGGGACGGTAATCCAGTTCCATCAAAGCCCCGCCCCGAGCCGGTGCAATGAATACATTCATCTCCGGATTGCTGATAACCACTTCCTCAAATCCATCTTGATTGAAGTCGACCTTTTCCACATTCAATCCCCGATCCGTGCCCAACAGTAAATCATCGGCACTGTTTTCCGCCGCTATGAGCTGAACATACAACGCATGCCTGAGGTAATTCAGATACAACCCGCCAAACAGACCGTGCCAGTAGGCGCAATTGCACTGGCTCCGGTACAGGGCGCGCAGAGCGCCGCTGGTTTCCTGATGTCCGGGAGACAACTGCTTCACCTTTTCCCCCGCATACAGCATGCGTTTGTGCAGGTGG
>JAUVMD010000171.1 GCA_030600405.1 Nitrospirota bacterium | reverse complement strand
GTAGTGAATGATTTTACTCCGGGCCTTGGAAGTCTTGACGAATGATATCCAGTCGCGGCTGGGGTGTTTTTGTTTTGAGGTCAGGATTTCCACCCGGTCGCCGTTTTTCATTTTGTATTTCAGATTGACGATTTTTCCGTTGACCTTGGCCGCCAGGCAGTGGATGCCGATATCCGTATGCACCTGGTAGGCGAAATCCACCGGCGTGGCGCCGCGCGGCAGGGCGATCACATCTCCCTCAGGAGTAAACACATAAACCTCCTGGAAAAATAAATCCACTTTGAACGCATTGAGAAAATCCTTCGGATTTTTAATTTCCGACTGCGCTTCCAGCAGATGCCGGACCCAGCTCAAATGATCTTCCTGATACTTGGACTTGTGGCCCCCGTCTTTGTACTGCCAATGCGCCGCAATGCCTTCCTCCGCCACTTTGTGCATTTCCTTGCTGCGTATCTGCACCTCCACCCGCTGGCCGTTGGGACCGTTTACGGTGGTGTGCAGGGACTGGTACATGTTGGGCTTGGGCATGGCGACGTAGTCCTTGAATTTTCCCGGAATGGGACGCCACAACGAATGCACCAGGCCGAGCGCCGCATAGCAATCCCTGACCGAATCGGTGATGACCCGGACGCCGATCAGGTCGTAAACATCCTCCAAGTCGATCTGCTGGAGCATCATTTTTTTGTAGATGCTGTAATAATGCTTGGACCGCCCGGTCACCACGCCCTCAATCTGTACCGAAGCCAGCTCCTTTTTCACCGCTTCGCAAACGGTTTTTACCAGAGCGTTGCGCTCGTCTTCCCCCTGATGCATACGGTCTACAATAGACTTGTGTTTTTCCGGCCGAATATACTGGAAGGACCCGTCCTCCAGCTCCGCTTTCAACCAGCCGATACCCAACCGGTTGGCGATGGGGGCATAGATATCCAGGGTTTCTTTGGAAATACGGCGCTGTTGCTCGGGGGAAAGGGATTCGAGGGTCTTTAAGTTATGAGCCCGGTCCGCCAGTTTGATCAATACGACGCGGATGTCATGCGCCATCGCCAGAATCATCTTGCGGTAGTTCTCCGCCTGCTTTTCTTCCCAGCTGGCAAACTGGACCTGGCTGATCTTGGTCACCCCTTCGACCATGTGATAAATTTCTTCACCGAACAGCTCTTGGATTTCCTCTTCCGTGGCCAGGGTGTCTTCCAACGTGTCGTGCAGGAGACCCGCCGCCACGGTTTTTTCGTCCATCTTCAACCGCGTCAGGTTGTACGCCACCTCCACTGGATGCGAAAGATACGCCTCCCCCGATTGCCGGCTCTGGCCGCGATGCGCTTTCGCCGAAAAAAGGTAGGCATCCAGAATGATGTCGACGTCCGCCTCCGGATGGTAGGCCAGAACGGCATCGGTAATTTCATCTAACTGACGCATGATAATTGCAACCTCGTTCGTTCTAAGTTTTTTGAGGGTCCTGATCAAGGGCGTTTATTAACAAAACCCTTATATTTTATAGATTTATCCCTATTGAAAGAATATTCCTAACCAGGCCGGGTGTCAATTTACTTTTATCCCTCGTTGGTTTCTGTGTAGGATATGGGGCGCGTTGGCGCCCTATGGATTCAATATCGATCAACCTCCCGCCTCGAACCGTTCATGCAAACCACTGACAAAACAAAGACCGGCCGTTCTCTGAAGGATTCCATCCAGTACATCAAGGGCGTCGGCCCCAAGCGCGCCTTATTGCTCCACAAGCTGGGATTGGAAACGGCGGAGCGCTGCCTCTATTTCATCCCGCACCGCTACGAAGACCGGAGCCGGGTCAAAAAAATCGGGGAACTGGCCGAAGGCGAACAGATCACGTTTCAGGGAAAAGTTTCCGACGTCCATATCCAGCAGCTCCGGCGCCGCAGAAAAATCCTCGAAGTCACGGTGCAGGACGACACCGGAACGATTTGCATCAAGTGGTTCAAGTTCAACGAAAAGTATATGAAGGAACGCTACGCGATCGGGCGCCTGTTGATTGTTTCCGGTAAGCCGACTCGTAACCGGTATAAGGGCGAGGGGCTGGAAATCATTCACCCGGACGTCGATATCAGTTTGGAAGAAGAGGCCGACCCGCTGGACATTGGCAGCATTATTCCCATCTACCATACAACGGAAGGGCTGTATCAAAAATCCCTGCGCGCCATCATGAAAATTCTGGTGGATCAATACGCCCCCCTGCTGGAAGAGTTTCTGCCGGGAGACATCCGGCGGCGCAACCACCTGCCCGACCGCGCCACGGCATTTCGCGAAACACATTTTCCGCCGCTGGGCACCCAGGAAAATCTGCTGATACAATTCCGCACGGAAGCGCAGGTGAGGCTGGTATTCGAGGAACTGTTTCTTCTGCAACTCGGGCTGGCGTTCAAACGCAAACACACGCAGCAGGAGGAACCGGGAACGCCGCTCAAAACCCGCGGCGATACCATCCACCGCTTCATCAGGCTCATGCAATTTGAACTGACCGGCGCCCAGATCAAAGTGCTGGGTCACATCATGGACGATCTGGAACAAAGCCGCCCGATGAACCGCCTGCTCCACGGCGATGTCGGAAGCGGCAAAACCATCGTCGCCCTCATCTCCCTGCTTACCGCTGTCGACAACGGTATGCAGGGCGCGTTGATGGCACCCACCGAACTGCTCGCGGAACAGCACTACATGAACATCCAGCCCTTTTGCGAAGCGCTGGGTATCCGCGCGCAGCTGTTGACCAGCGCCATGCCTGCCAAAGAAAAGAAAGCCCTGCTCGAAAACATCCGGGAAGGCACCACGCAGCTCGCTGTGGGCACCCATGCGCTGATCCAAAAAGGTGTCGAGTTTCAAAAGCTCGGCCTCGCGGTGATCGACGAACAACACCGCTTCGGAGTGTTGCAACGGGAAGCGATCGGCAAGAAAGGCGTCTACCCCCACGTGCTGGTGATGACCGCCACGCCCATCCCGCGCTCTCTCGCCATGACGCTGTACGGCGACATGGATGTCTCCGTGCTCGACGAAATGCCGCCGGGCCGGCAACCCATCCAGACCAAACGCTATTACGAAAGCCAGCGCGACAAGGCATACACCTTTCTGAAAAAAGAAATCGGTAAAGGGCGGCAAGCGTACGTGGTCTGCCCACTAATCGAGGAATCGGAAACCATGGATCTGAAAACAGTACTGGAAGTGTACGAGGATCTGCAGAAACGGTTTCCCGAGGCCGCGGTCGCCCTGATCCACGGCAAACTCAAAAAGGAGGAACGCCAGCGCATCATGGCCAATTTTAAAAAGGGCAAGGCGGATATCCTGGTGGCCACCACCGTCATCGAAGTGGGGATCGACGTACCCAACGCCACGGTGATGCTGATCGAACACGCCGAACGGTTCGGCCTGGCGCAACTGCATCAATTGCGGGGCCGCGTCGGGCGGGGTCAACACAACTCCTTCTGCCTGCTGGTGGCCTACCCGCCCCTGACCGACGACGGCAAATTGCGCGTGAAAGCCATGATGGATTCCTGCGACGGATTCAAAATCGCCGAGCAGGATTTGCAGATTCGCGGTCCCGGCGATTTCATGGGAACGCGCCAGTCCGGCATGCCGTCATTGGTCTTTGCCGACATTATCCGCGACATCAAAATCATCGAAACCACGCGCAAGGAAGCCTTCGCCCTGATCGACCGCGACCCTAAACTCGCAAACCCCGAACATCAAAACCTGAAAGTAGCGTTTCAAGAATACCTCGGCGACCGCCTGGATTTTATGGATATTTTATAACTGGCCCACTTTCGGAGAGAATATTTAACTCTTCTTAAAATGAGGTGGTAAACTGGGGCATGCGAATCACACGGGCGGATAAAATTCTGATTGCTTGTCTGTTTGCGCTGAACATTTTTCTATTCGCTCAGATGGATTTATCCCAACGGGCGGGAAGTTGGGTGGTGATCGAGGTCGATCATCAGGAAGTCGAACGCCTGCCGTTGTCTGAGAACCGGATCGTGCACGTCACCGGTCCCATCGGCGAAACCGAAATAGAGATCAAAGACGGTAAGGCACGCGTCCTGAAATCACCCTGCAATAAGAAACTGTGCATCAAATCCGGATACATCCAGTACGCCGACCGGTTCGCCGCCTGCCTGCCCAACCGGGTGGTGGTACGAGTGCTCGGCGGCGCGCATCGCGGCATCGACGCCGTACTCAGCTAACTTCTAACTTTCCCATAAACGTGGTGAACTCTCCTCCAAAACCATCAGCAATCCACCAGTGGATGCTGGCGGTTCTTCTGTGTGTTTTTGTCGGAATGCCGCATTACGCGGAAGCCGCCCCCTGGGCGCGTCCCACCCACCACGATTTATCCGTGACCCTCGACCCGGCCAACCACTCAGCCCGGATCGAGGACCTCGTCACCCTGTATCCCAACGGCCGCGAGGAAGCGGCAATCAGTTTTTTTCTGCACGCGAACTACAAAACAGTAGAAACAGAAATCCCGCACAAGGGGGACTGGGAAGTGAAATTCGCTCCCGCTGAAGATGGCAATACGTCTCTGCAAATAATTACCGT
>JAUVMD010000007.1 GCA_030600405.1 Nitrospirota bacterium | reverse complement strand
GATTGCCGTATTGGGAAAAATGTTCGTTATCATCCGCCGAGCCGTCCATGGGGGTTTGAAACACCAGCAAATCGATAAAGCGGGCGGGAACTCCTTTCAGCGAGAGCGGGTTTAATTTTGTAAACGCTCCAAAATCGCTCAAAACCAGATGTCCGCCTTTGGGGGCGTTGGGATTGCCGTAGCGGTAGGGTTCGCCGGGTTTGTACTTGAGGTCCTGTGGACCATACAAGGATAAGCCGTGCGAGGCTTTTCCCGCCAAGCCCGAAGGAGCAAAAAGTAAAACGAATCCTAGCAGGAGGAATAGGAACAAAAAGTGTTTTTTCATGAAGTTGCCTTTTGGATGATTCCATCGTCCCGGTGATTGCCGGGACCCGATTGAAGGATATGCAGGTGATGTCTGGAAAACAAACCGCTATTGCCAATAGATAACTATAAATCAAAAGCTTGATGATTCCAAGGAAGCAACTTGAGGTAAAATGAGTTGAAGGATTTTGGAAATTTAAGGATTCGATTGAGAACCTGGTTTGTTTCTGATAACCTTTTGATATTACTTGTCCATATCACACCAACCCTTCAAGGAAAGAACCCACGTTGTGAATTCCCAAATCCAACCCCGTAAGCCCCGTAAAACCCGGAAAATCCATGTCGGTTCCCTGACGATTGGAGGCGATTCTCCGATAGCCGTTCAAAGCATGACTGCTACCCGGACCGTGGATATCGACGCCACCGCCCGGCAAATTCAGATTCTTGAAAAGGCCGGGGCCGATATCATCCGCATCGCAGTCGATAGCAAGCAGGACGTCGAGGCTTTGAAAACCCTCAGGCAGGCTTCCAAGGCGGTTTTTTCCGTGGACCTGCAAGAAAATTACCGGTTGGCCCCGCTGGTCGCTCCCTATGTGAATAAGATCCGGTATAATCCCGGCCACCTGTATCATCTTGACCAGGAACTGAGCATTCCGGAAAAGGTCGAATTCATCGTGAATGCGGCACGGGAAAACGATTGTGCCATCCGGATTGGAGTCAATTGCGGGTCAGTGGATCCTGATTACAAGGCTAAGTACCCGAACGATTCTCTAGAGGCCATGGTTCGGTGCGCGGTGGATCATTGCGAATTATTGGATGACCTGCGATTCGAGAATTATTGTGTTTCGCTCAAAGATTCGGATTACCGGGAGGTGATCGAGGCCAACAAGCGCTTCGCGGCGGAGCGGACGGATGTGCCTTTGCATCTTGGAGTAACCGAAGCAGGCCTGCCGCCAGAGGGAGTCATCAAAACCCGCATCGCGTTTGAGCAATTGATTCCGGCGGGAATTGGCGATACCATCCGGGTATCCCTGACTGTTCCGGATGACGACAAAGGCGAGGAAATCGCCGTAGGGCGAGCCATACTCCAAGATATTGAGGATGGAAGGTTTAGGTCCGTTCCCGAGAACTTTCTGGATGGTCTGAATATCATCGCCTGTCCCAGTTGTTCCCGGGTCGAGAATGGAAAATTTGTGGATTTGGCGCAGGATGTGCGTAAAATGACCGAATACGCCGAGAAATATAAGATCACCATCGCGGTCATGGGGTGCCGGGTGAATGGCCCCGGTGAAACCGACGACGCCGATCTCGGTCTCTGGTGCGGTCCGGCCCACGTCAACCTGAAAAAAGGGCCGGAGGAGGTTGGGGCATTCAGCTACAATGAAATTCTGGGGCGGCTCAGAGAAGAACTCGACAAGCTGATCGAAGAGAAGTATGGAGCGCAGGTGGTCCCTGATTAATTTTTTTTATACAAGAGACAGTTTATGGAATTCAAAGTAGAAGAATTGGAAGGGGTCCGGCGCAAGCTGGACATCGAAATACCGGGAAATGTGGTTGCCCAAAGGATCACCCACGCTTACAAGGAAATCAACAAGCAGGTTAAAATGCCCGGGTTCCGGCCGGGTAAAATTCCCCAACACATCCTCGAAAAGCAGGTGCCGCTGGAATCAATGTCCCAGTTGTGGCAGGAGCTGATGCAGGAATATTACGACAAAGTGCTCATGGAAACCGGTATCACCCCTGCCGGGCCGCCGGAAATCGATCATTCCGCGATCAACGAAATCAAAAGGGACAAACCGTTTTCTTTTTCGGTGATGCTGGACATCAAACCTGAAGTCAAATTCAAGAATTATAAGGGACTGAAGTTCAAAAAGACGCTGTTTGAGGTGACGGAGGAGGATATTGAAGCCACCATTCATAAACATTTGGAACCGTTCGGGGCGTTTGAAATTTACCGGGAGGGTCATGAGGTACAGTTGGGCGATCATCTGGTATTGGATTTCGAGGGCCATCTCGGTAATGAGCCGCTGGAAAATGGTGACGCCAAGGATTATCCGGTGCGCGTGGGCGAGAAAAAAATGATCGCTGGGTTTGAAGACCAGCTGATCGGTCATAAGGTAGGTGAGGAGTTCGAAGTCAAGGTTACCCTGCCAGTTGACTGGAACAAGAAACTGCGGCGGGTGAGCATGCCGATTCCAGGAGCTACGGAACAGGAAGCGGATGACTTGGCGACGTTTCAAGTGCGTATCAAGGAAATCAAAAAAAAGAACCTGCCGGAGTTGACTGATGAGTTCGTTCAGCAACAGGGGGAGGAGTCAGTCGAGGCTTTCCGTCGAAAAATTAAATCCGACATCCAGGCTTTCAAGGAGAATACTGAAGAGTTGCGCATCAAACAGGATATTTTCAACTATCTGGTGAAGGAGCACGACCTTGATCCACCGGAGTCGCTGGTCAAGCAGGAGTTGAAGTTCATGATCGAAGGAATGAAATTTCAGATCGAGCAGTCGGGCATGAAGCTGGAGGATTCAGGATTCAATCCGGAAGAGGCTGAAAAGGAATGGCGCGGACGCGCGGAGTTCAACACCAAGGGTTACGTTATTCTGGAAAGCATCGCCACGGCTGAGAATATCCATGTGGCGCAGTCGGACATGGAAGAAGAGTACAAACGCCTTGCCCAGGAAACCAAAAAATCGGTGGAAGAGGTGAAGCAATCTCTATTCTCCAATCAGGATTATATGACCCAGACCAGCAACCGCATCCTGGGCCAGAAGGCGCTGAATCTGATTTTCTCGCACTGCGAATTTGAATATCTGTCGGAAGCGGATATGAAAAAGGAATTGGACAAGGAAAAGAAAGCGCAGGAATCCACTCAAAAAAAATGATACGTCCGGTCCCGATCGGAGTGTGTATTAAAGGTTGTTATGTTGAAGTACGTCAAGGTCATGGATGAGGAGGAGTTGCCGCCTGGCAAGTCCGCTATTATTTCAGCAGGAGATGACGAAATCGCCTTGTTCAATTACAAGGGCAAGTATTTTGCCATTGCCAACAAGTGCCTGCACAAAGGCTCGCCTCTGGGGGAAGGACGGATCGAGGAAGGGGTTATTATCTGTCCGAATCACGAGTGGCGGTATGACCTGGAAACCGGGTACTGCCGGCAGAATCCGTTCATGAAAACCAAAATCTACCCGGTGCGCCTGCATAAAGGGAAGATTCGGATCGGCCTCGAAGTGCTGGAAAAGGATGCGCATCTCAAAGCGGTGGGTAAAGGTGCGAGCAAACCACCGGAAGCTCTTAAATTCAAAATCCCCACCATCCAGAAACCCATCAATCCCGACGAAACGCTTTAAAAAAACTTAAGGCGATTTTTCTGCTTTTATTTTCTTCTTTTTCTTGCCCCACGTCCATATCTTCATTTGTGAGCCAAAATTATAAGCCTGGTCCATCGGGGTTTCGCCGTCCAGGGCTTCCCAGCTTCCCGCCTGCTGGTGAGTCAGCACTTCGTAAATTGGATTCTTTATGGATGTGTGGAATAATTCCAGATCGTCGTGGCTGATTTTTTTATGCAGGACCACCTTGATGGCGACGTCGTCGATCTCATACTCCTCCTTGAGGGATTTCAGAGCTTTTTCAAGCGTCTCACCGTTGTGAGTTTTCTTGTCGATCTCTTCTTCGATGGTTTTGTTGCGCTTGGCAAAGGGATATTGGGTTTGATCCAATGGGGTGCCGATATGAAAATCCAGGTGCGGAAAATATAAATAGACCCAATCGCCAAAATCGATTTCTCCGCCTCCCGCAAAGGTGAATTGACGCGCTTCTTCGGTGGAGTCGCGCACCATTTGATTGTAATGTTTGATGAACCGGTTCATGCAGTCGTAAGCCAGGGCGTAGTAATAGGAATTCAGCCGGTACCATTGCTTGTCCTCGTTATGTCCGCCGACCAGCTTTTTCAGCATCAACGTTAGGGTCTTGTCATCCGCAAAGTGATGCGATAACGGAAACGCCTGTTCAAGATAGGGCTCCGCATTTTCACCGTTTTTCCTGAGTTGCTGGAGGTTTTCCTGGAGTTCGTTTTTGGCGTGTTTCAGGGAGTAATAGACAATGCGGACGTGGTTCAGTTTCCGCTGGTAGTTCATGTAATTCTTAAGCTCAGGATTTTTGGCCTCATCGCGATGGTTCGGTTGGCTTTGGGTGATGTCTTTGGCGAAGGCCAGCATGGTGTCACAGAGGTTTGAGGATTCCTGATGGGGAACCGCTTGGTTCCTCATATATAAATGCGTAAAGGTGAAATTTCGACCCATTATAGAAAGTTTCTTATATAATGCAAGCCACCGGTATCCCCCTTAGAAAGTGCGGTTTTATAACCGGATCGGACCGAGCGGATAAGCTTTTGGCGGGGTGATCCGGGAGGTATCTGCAGGACTCATCCTGCATTCTGGTATTGGCCTTGCGCCAATGGAGCCATTGTTCAATGAACCTAATTTTGAATAGTTATTGTAATTTGAAGTGTAATTACTGCTTCGCCGATGAATACATGGAAGAGACCGTGAAGACACCCGGCAAGTCCATGGATTACGATTTTTTCACGGAAGAGATGTTACCGCGGATTAAAAACGTCACCCTCATCAATTTCATGGGCGGGGAGCCGACCCTGCATCCCCGATTCAACGATATTCTCACCAGCACCCTGCAGAGCATGCAACCTTTCTCCTATCTCGGGGTCTTCACCAATGGATTGATGCCGGACAAGACTCTCGACCTGTTGCTGGAAACGGTCGGGTCGGGAGGCAGTATCCAACGCCAGATTCAATTCTCGATTCTCCTGAACTGGCAGACCATGGAAAACATCAGCGAGCGCAATCATCAACGCTGCCGGGAGGTGGCGGAAATGATTCTTGGAGAAAACGGCTACAGCCTGATGTTCAGCCTCAATTTGTATTCGGTTGAGCAGGACCTTGAGACCCAGTGCCGCGAAATCGACGCCATTTATCAGGACCTGGGTTTGCCTGAGGGGCAGAGTTACAAAATCCGCGTTAGCCCCGCGTTTCCCATTGTGGGGGAAGAGGAGAATGTGACGTTGCCGATCAAAGATTTTCCCAGGATGGGACGCAAGATGATCGACCTTCTCAAGAAGTTTCCGCAGTTGACGTTTCGGTTTGACTGTTCGTTTCCGCCCTGTTTCTTAGACAACATTTCAGAGGAAGAATATCCTCTGGTGGAGCGATTTTTTTATCACGCCAATCAACCGGTTCCTAATATCACAGAGTGGAATGACCAGGATTTAAACTTTGGGTGTGCCGATGACAGCCCGATGGACGTTGACCCAAAAGGCGACTGCTTCAATTGTTTCCCGTTTCATGGTTTTAAATTGGGGAATGTCCAGGACTTCAAGGTAGTCAACGATATCGCTGTGAAGAAAATGCACACTAAATTCCTCGGCCATGTTTTTGAGGACACTCAACCGAAAGAACCCTGTAAAAGCTGTCCTCATTACATGGTGCGCTGTACCAGCGGGTGCTTCGCCTATAATTTTACCTGAAACGGCCAGGCACCAAACTAATTCCGGGGACTCTCCAGCAAAAAGTAAAGAACATTGTCGGTAAAGGCGGGGTCTTTGGTAAGCCCCAGGTGGTCGGAAAAAATAAAGAGTACCTGGTCCCAGTGAATTGGGGAAATCAACCGGTTCTGGAGATTGTCCGCCATCCGCTCGTCCATAAGTGTGCTACTGCGCAACACGGTGCCATCTCCCGGACCGGTTTTGATGATTTTGATTCCCCCTTCAGGATTAATTTGTGCGGTCATTTTGGTGTCCTCGGCATCTCCAGCTATTAGAAATAACTTGAGCGAGTCCGGCGGTTTGGCCGGAACGTCTATGGCAGAGGTGAATTGCCGGGCACGCCGTAATGCCTTGGCTTGGTGATCCAGTGCGATTTCGAGCCTTTGTTCCCGGCTCTCGACTTCTGGCAGGAGTAATTTGAGAATATGATCCTGCTCCGGATCGGCCAAGCCCCATTGTTGCTTTTTCCATAATTCCGGATCATACAAATCTTCTACCGGTTGACCGTCTTCCCGCAACAAAGGAAGATGACGCGCCCGGGGGAGTAATTCATACATGGTGGGCATGGTACCCAATACGGCGGCAGAGTAGTGGGGGAATAGGGTTGCTGGGCTGACTCCGGAAATGAGGTTCTGAAGAGAACCCAATGATCCGGCATTGGGGGTGCCGATCAATATGAGATGATCCACATACTGGGCGCCGGCCCAGGTTAGTTCGGGAAGACTGCCGTCTTCTGGAAGGTCCGCCCCGCCGTAGCGGAGGTAATAACGCGCGACCAATCCGCCCATGGAGTGGGCGACGATGTCAAATTTTACCTTCTCCAGTTTAATGCCAAACTGCTTTTCGGTTTCCTCTTGAACGTAGCGGGTTTTTTCTTGGATTAAGCGATCAAGGTTTTTAGCACTTTCTACAATATCCCGGCGCCAGTCATAGGCGAATTGAAAACACGTATAGTGGCCTTCTCCGTAGTCGATAGCACCGGCTATGCCCAGCTCTTCATCCCGGTATCCTCCCACACCCAAGGTTTGCAAAATATGATAGTAGGCATCAAGTTGTAAAGGGAAACCCAAAAAATTAAAATTGATTCGGTCCAATGCTCCTGCAGACTGAACGTTATCATGCAATTCTTGCAGCGGTTGGCCCGGGGCCATGGGCAGGGCCACCAGCCGCGCGCCTTTGGAAGTGTTGGGGTCCACTTGGCCCAGGCCGAAGGCTCCCCAGACGATATCACCCGAATCCTGATCGACCAATTTGGAACCCAGCACCCCCGGTATTACGATGATCGGGTTGCGATGAGGATCTTCATGCATAGCCAATTTATTGTAAAGATTGCCCAGGTCAGGAACATGTTGGGCAGGGCCGCAAGCGGGAAGGAGTGCCAAGAAAAAGATATAAATCGAAAAATATTTTCGCATCCTTAACTTTCAGCTGCAATTTTATTTGATTGCGCTTCAGGTCAGATTGTCGTCCGGAATTTCGACCCATTTGGGATCGCCGTGGGTTTTGAAGTTTTCCGTGCCGGCGAAAGTGCCCTCGTGGTAGATATTGACCTTGAATTTGCCGCCACCGTATTTTTCAGTGATGTAGGGTACCGGGTCTTCCAGATGAACCAATTCCTTCGTGTGGTATTTGCCGATCAGTTTGAACTCCATACCCATGCCGGAAGGCAGTAGTACATAAAATTTCAGATTGGTATCGTGAAGGAACGTCAGCATGTCATCATGCATATTCTGCTTGGTGTAATCCTCCCCATGCTTCCGCCGGCACCGCCGTTTTAAATGGTCCTCCAACAGATTGAAAAACCACCAGTTTTTGCCCTTGCGCTGGTCATGCAGGAAGGGATATTCGACAAATCCGTATTTGTTGATAAAGGGTTTTTTCGCCATAATGGAACTCCAGTATTAGTGGGTTCCATTATATTGACTTTGTGGGTACCGAACAAGAAGGAGAATAGAAAATTTTTTCAACCTTATACAAAAAATACTGGGAGATTGGGTTCAAGACCCGGCTCTATGACGGGCTGAGTCCCGAGGCTTATTATGATTCTCTCCGGCGGACAGCAGAGGCGGTGCGCTTGTCCGATGATGGGTGGCTTCTGGACGCGGGTTGCGGCTCGGGATTGCTGCTTTCCTTTCTGGCGGATCGGTTGACAAAGGATGGGCGATATTTGGGCATGGATATTCTCCCGGCCGGTCTCGCCTCCCTGAAACCGAGAGCGAATCGATTGAACCTCAATGGTTCCGTTTCTGGGGTGCAAACTGATCTTTCCAAGGATTTGCCACTGGCTGACGCCTCCGTTTCCTGTGTGGCCGCTCATTTTTCCGTTTACACGTTGCCGGAGGAAAAGGACCGGAGGCAGGTGTATCAGGAATTTTGGAGAGTTCTGAAGCCGAGAGGATTATTGGTGACTGCCAATCCAACTCATTTCTACAATGCGGAGAAGATCATTCGTAAAAGTCTTGAAAGTTTGAACGGCAAAGTTTCCCATCCACAGAGGTGGTTCAAAAAGTATGTGGTATATCCATTGACCCTTCACTTGGGATTAAAACATATCGAGGGACAGCTGAAATCTGGTCGGTGGCATGGCTACCGGCCTGAAGAGTTGCATGATGAAGTTGCACAGGTGGGATTTGTCATCGAGCGGTCCGAGACCGTGTATGGCGGAAGCGGATGTCTGGTCGTGGGGCGAAAACCGTAACGACTTAAGAATGACTTTTCCGGTAGTCGTTGACCCGGATATGGGCCAGGCGGGTGGGTTCGGGAATCCGGTAGCGTGTGGTGCATTTCATTGTCCAATGAATCGCCGTCTCCAGATCAATTTGATGCCCGACCGAAACAAATACCGGTTTGCAGTTCTCACGCGTCCGGAGAACGGATCCAATAGTTTTGCCCTCCTTATCCCTCAAGCGGGCTCGACTTCCCTTCTTCAATTTCGGTTCACGGTGGGTTCCCGTCAATCGGCTTTTGGCACAACCAATGGTGGGGCAATTAAGAAACAGTCCCATGTGCGAGGCCAGACCCAGTTTGCGGGGATGGGCCACTCCCTGTCCGTCGAAGAAAACCAATTGTGGTGCGGGGGATACTTTTTTGAAGAGTTTTAACAGTAAGGGCGCCTCACGGAAGGAGAGTAATCCGGGGATATAAGGAAATTCGATTTTCCCCTTAATGAAATATTCGTTGGCGATTTCCAGGGTGCGGGCGTTTAAAATCACGATGCCGGCATAGGCTTCCTTGCTTTGCATTGTCATGCTGATATCGGCGCCTGCTATCCATTGGGGAGTTCGAAGACGATTTTTCTGTTCTACTTGATTCGCCAGTTCATTTTGGATTTTCAGACCTTGTTGCGGGGTGACCCTCCAAGAATGGAGTGAGAGGATTGTCATTGGAAATGAATACACAAGGTTTAACCCGGAGGGATGGTTATCCGGTCTCCTTCGCCATTGAAACTTTCATTCACCGCTTGTGTGAACTTCATATATTCCACTCCGGTAGTAAAAGTAGTGTGTTCAATTTCTTCGAGGCCACGGATGGTGTTGATGAATTCTTCTTCCACACGCCATTTTCCAGCTTGCTCGGGTGGAATTTGCACTTCATTCAATTCGTTTCCCTGACCTTTCGACAGATAGAGTTTGCCATCCAATTCAAAATCCAAATGGAAGAATCCCTTGTCGCCATATATTTTGATGGAGGAGCTGGTGGAGCGGGTGCTGAGTTCGTGAATAAACAGGGATCCCAGGATGCCATTGGTCATTTTCATCTGAACCGATAAGTAATCGGGAACTTCGACCTCGACTTCCTGATTGGTTTCGAGGTCCATCGCGCGGTCGTTGATTACTTCGGCATGGGCATCCACCCATTCGGCGGAACCGAACCAACGAAGGAGGGATTCATAGATAATTCCCAACATCATGATGTTGGAACCGCTGTATTTTTTATTTCGCCTCCAATGAAGTGTTTCCCCTAATGGAACCGAAGGAGGCGCCTGGTATTCGAAACGAAAAAACCGTGGTGTTCCTATCTCACCGCTATCGAGCATTTTGAGCAGGGTTGGATCGACGTGCAGCGTAAACGGGGAGGGGACAATTTGCACCACACATTCAGGATGCTTGTAGGAGGTTTGAAGCATGGTTCGTGCTTCGACTTCATCCATAGCCATTCTGGCTTCGCAAAGAACATGCTTGCCTGCTTGCAGAGCCCTACAGGCGGCCTCGCAATGTAGATCAGGCCAGGTTCCGATGACGATGGCGTCGACTTCCTTGGACTCGATAACTTCCTGCCAATGATTTCGAACGGTGGGGATTTGGAACTCGTCAGCAACTTTCTGGGCGGAGGCCGTGGTCCGATTCGCGACCTCAACAATTTGGACTCCTTCTATGACCTGGAGTTTCGGAATATGCATTTTCCGGGTATTGGAACCCGCTCCAATAATGCCGATGCGAATTATTTCAGCCGCCATATATAATCCTTCTCTTTATAATTATAAAACTGTCTAATGAAATCAAAAGGTTTTAGATACAGCAAATCATTCTTCTCTTTCACAGGAAAAGGTTATAAGCCTGCGGATTTCTTCAGCTTCGTCGCTTTATCGGTTTGCTCCCAGGTGAAGCTCTTCTCTTTTCTACCAAAATGACCGTAGGCGGCGGTTTGCTTGAACCGGGGTTTTCTCAGGTCCAATGATTTCATGATTCCGGCAGGTTTTAATTCAAAGTGATCCCGAATCAGGCCTTCAATGCTTTTGGGATTGATATGGTGCGTGTTGAAGGTATCGACGAAAATGGAAACGGGATCGGCCACGCCGATCGCGTAGGCCAGTTGCACCTCACACCGGTCGGCAATTTTGGCGGCTACCAGATTTTTGGCGATGTAGCGGGCCATGTAGGCGGCGGAACGGTCCACCTTGGTGGCATCCTTACCGGAAAATGCGCCTCCTCCGTGGCGGGCAAATCCGCCGTAAGTGTCGACTATGATTTTGCGGCCCGTCAAACCGCAATCTCCCTGAGGTCCTCCGACGACAAACCGGCCAGTGGGATTGATATGGGTTTTCATCTTTTTAGCCCGAAAACTTTTTGGGATTACCTTATTGATAACTTCTTCAATGATCCCCGAGCGGATTTTTTTGTTGGAAACGTCGGGATCATGTTGAGAAGAGATAACCACCGTTTCGATGCAAACCGGTTTGCCTTTTTCATAGCGTACCGAAACCTGCGATTTGCTGTCGGGCCGGAGAAAAGGCAGAATGCCTTTTTTGCGTACATCGGCCAGTTTCTGGACCAGCTTATGGGCGTACACGATGGGTGCGGGCATCAACTCCTTGGTTTCATTGGAGGCGTAACCGAACATCATGCCCTGGTCTCCGGCGCCCTGCTCATGCTGATCGTCATCCACGCCCTGTGAGATATCCTGGGACTGCTCGTCGAGAGTGACCATCACCCCGCAGGTCTGGTAATCGAATCCCATATCGGAGTGGGTGTAGCCGATTTCCTTGATGGTTTGCCGGGCGATTTTTGGAATTTCCACGTAGGCTTTAGTGGTTACTTCACCGGATATAACGACAAGTCCCGTAGTCACCAAAGTTTCACAAGCGACACGAGAGTTAGGATCTTGTTTTAGGAGTGCGTCGAGAATGGAATCCGAAATCTGATCTGAGATCTTATCGGGATGACCTTCGGAAACGGATTCGGAGGTAAATAAGTAATTGCCTGAGCTCATAAAAGCT
>JAUVMD010000138.1 GCA_030600405.1 Nitrospirota bacterium | reverse complement strand
CCACTCGATCACATTCAGATACACTTCCAGAATGCGCTCCTTGCTCCAGAACGCTTCGATAAGAAAGGTAAAGTAAACTTCCAAGCCTTTTCGAAGCCAATTGCGTTCCTGCCATAAAAAGACGTTTCGCGCCGTCTGCATGGATATGGTGCTGGCACCGATTTTTCGTTTCGTCGTTAGATTTACCTCTAAGGCGTTGACCGCCGCTTCCCAATCGAAGCCATTGTGCGTGAAAAATTTCTGATCCTCGGCGGAGATCACCGCGCGCACCAGGCGTGGGGAAATTTCATTCAGCGAGCGCCAATCCTTAGTGAACAGAGGATAATGTTTTCCAGAGTCGCTCTCCATCCAGCGAATCCACATCAGGGGAGTGGTCGGTGGGTTGACCACGGTATACAACAGTACCGGTAGGATAGTGATTACCAAAAACAACAGGATGGACCACAAGCTCCATTTGAACCACCACCTTTTGAATAAAGGCTTCTTCAGTCTGTTTTTTTTTGGCCACCACATGAAATAAAGCGCACTTTCCCTGACAGAAGGATTTTCCATACCCGCCCGGCACTTACAATGTATCCGGAATCGAACTTAACCGGCTTGCAAAAGCGAGTCGTAAAGGCGGATCGTCTTTTCAAAATTCTTCCGAAATTTATTGGATATCGTTCGGCTATATTTCTTATGATATTTGAAGATGAAGGGATTATAAACCGTTTTCTTTCGGTCCCGGCTCTTAATCTCATAGTGCAGGTGAGGGGCATAACTCCGGCCGGTATTGCCGGAATGTCCAATTTTGATGCCCTGTCCTACCCACTGACCGGGGCGCACTAACACCTTGTCCAAATGCAGGTACAGGGTCTTGACGTCTTTGTCTGGGTGGTCGACTTCGATGCAATACCCGTTCTTCCCGGTGTTCCAGTTCGTGCGCGTCACCCGGCCGGGGAAACTCGAAAAGACAGGGGTTCCCACCTCCGCCTTGAAATCGGTTCCGGCATGCCCGCTTAAATGTCCGTGGCGCATTTCTCCCGGCAGGGCGGTAATCTCTGAATAATTGCGAATCGGGGTGGTTCTGGAATCCAGGCGGGAAATCATTTCTTTTCCACGGCGATCGAAATAGCTTCCATAATTCATCTCAGGGGTTTTAAAGAAATTCATCTCCAGTTTTTTGTTGAGATACCCACTGAAATAATCCATTTTCAATATTTTCAGACCCGGCTCGGCGGGCAGGTTTTCATAAATCAAGACCACCTTATCTCCCTTGCGAATATCCTTGTTCACGTCCAGAAACCAGGCCAGTTTGCGAGCGATGCGGGCGGCCAACGCCCGACATTGGTCCTCAGAGACGATGCGGCACACCGAAAAGGACAGGGAACTTTGAACCGTCAGGCGCAGAGTCCGCACTTCTTTCCCCTCCAGATATCCGCCCGACAATTGAAACTTATCGCCAAACGATTGGAAAGAAACACGGGAAGCCGCAACCACAGCGCGGGCCCCCTTAACTTTCCTGGCGGATTGAAAGGGTGCAAATGTCAGCCCTTCCCCCGGCTCAGAAGAATTAAGACTGCTGTTGGCCTCGGTTCGGCTGGAAGAAACACTAAAAGCAATAAAAGCGGCATTGAAGGTCATGAGCAGCAAAAACAAGCCCATTCCCATGCGGCTTTTGCGGCGCGGTTTTTTGTCCGGCCAGTTTTGTTTGTCGAGAACTGTAGGACGATGCATGCAGGCTAAACGATCCATCCAGAATTTGCAGGTTGTAATTTTCACCTGCCCGGTGGTGCCGCGACAGATGCTCTCTTCATGAAGCTTGGAAGAGCCGGGGCGGAAAAGGTTTTCAGGCCCCTCAAAAGCCTGTATATTATTGCAGAACTGTCAGGCTTTGACAATAGGCTTGATCCAAATAACCTCAATTTTTTCAAATAGTAATGACCTATCAGCCGGAAATCATCTATATCGAGGAGGGTGCCGGTGAGTATGATTTGACCCGCCGGGTCCTGGAAAACTTCCCCGAAGTGCCCACCTGCCACCAAGCGGATTTGTCGACGGTGATGGATGAACTTCAGCAATCCTCGGTCGACGTATTCGGCGCGGGGAAAAAGCGTCTGTTGCTTTCGCGGTTCAAAGGATCGTTTCTCAAAAAATGTCCCGGCATCAGCCCCGGTATGGTGTGTTGCAATTATTATGTGGTCAATCTCATCAAAAACTGCGTTTACGATTGCTCGTATTGTTTCCTCCAGGACTTCCTGCAGAATAATCCGCTGTTGACCGCCTTCGTCAACCTGGAAGACCTGCTGATGGAACTTGACGAAACCTTGTCGGCCAACCCCAACCACACCTTCCGGGTGGGCACGGGGGAATTGACCGACAGCCTCGCGCTCGACGATTTCCTCCCCTATTCGGAAACGCTGATTCCATTTTTTAACCAACGGAGCAATGCGGTTCTGGAGTTGAAAACCAAATCCGACCGTGTTGAAAACCTGCTGAAGCAGAACGATGCATCCAATACCATCATCTCCTGGTCCATCAACCCACCGGAAATCGCCGAACGCGAAGAAAAAGGCACTCCCGGCACCGCACAACGGCTGAACGCCGCCCGGTTGTGTGCCGACAAAGGTTACCGCATCGGATTTCATTTCGATCCCGTTATCCTCTTCCCCGGCTGGGAAACGGCGTATGCCGACCTGATCGACCTGATGTTCCAAAACGTGCGGCCGGAACAGATCGAGTGGATCAGCCTCGGCGGATTCCGTTACCGTCCCAACCTGAAAAAAGTCATCCAGGAACGCCATGAAGGCACCCAATTATTCACCCAGGAACAACTACCGGGCGAAGACGGCAAATTCCGGTACCTCAGGCCGCTCCGCAACCGTGCATTTGAAACCCTGCGCTGGATGGTGAAAGACCGCTCCAGTGATGTGAATGTTTATCTGTGTATGGAAACGAAGGAAATCTGGGAGGGAGTGACCGGAAAAATGCCGCGCAGTGACAAAAAACTGGATCAGTTCTTCGATCTATAACCGCATCGGCATCACGATACTCTGATAATCCTTGTCCTTGCCGGTGGTCAACAGACAGGAATAGTTCTGGTCCTTGAGGTTGAGGGTGACCTCATCCTCCTCGATCACGTTCAACACATCGAGAATGTATTTGGCATTAAGGCCAATGCGTACCTCTTCCCCTTTATAGGAAATCTCCACCTCCTCCTGGGCGCCTCCCAACTCGGTGTGGTCGGACACCAGCGTCAGCGATCCCTCCCGAATTTCAAAGCGGACCATTTTGGACTTTTCATCGGCTAGCAGAGCCACCCGTGTCAAAGCCTGAAACAATGCCTGGGTGTTGACCGTCACCTTCAAATTGTTATCTGTCGGAATGACCTGCTGGTAATTGGGAAATTTACCGTCGATCTTCCGTGACACAATGACCTCGCGATCATGAATAAAAGCCAGTTGGTTGTCTTTCACGGAGAACGAGTAAGTCGCGCCCTCGTCGTTTTCCATCAGCTTCAACAATTCGGTCAGCACTTTCTTGGGCAGGAGGAAACTCGTCTCACCATCCTTGGCGTTGGACTTCAACAGCGGCCGCCGGATGAACGACAGGCGATGCCCGTCGGTACCCACCAGATTGACATGATCCTTGTCTTGTTCCAACAGAAGGCCGTTGAGCGCCTGCCGGCTCTCATCGGGGGAAATGGCAAAATAGGTTTTACGGATCATTTCTTTCAGCTTCGGTCCGCTGAACTCCATGAGGGCAGTTTCACTGTACTCCGGCAGTTTGGGAAAATCCGAAGCCGGCAGACCGGGAAGCCGGAATTTGGATTTTCCGCATTTCAGAGAAACCCAATCGTTTTCCTCACGAGTCAGGTGAACTTCCAAATCGGGTAACGCCCGCAAAATATCGAACAGTTTGCGCGCGTTGACGGTGATGGAGCCTTTGGCAACCACTTTGGCGGGATAAAAACCTTTGATGCCGATCTCCAGATCGGTCGCTTGCATAACAATGCCATCCTTCTCGGTACTGATCAGAACATGCGCGAGGATGGGCATGGCCCCTTTACTCTCAACGATCCCCTGAACCTTGTGGATGCCGTTCAGAAAGTCGTCTCTGCTGATCTTGATTTCCATGATTCCTCCGCAAAAGGTGGGCCGGAAAAGGTTACCGGGGCTTTTAATTATCATAGTTTTCATCAACCTGTCAAAACAATAATCCCCGGTCCGCGAAAGCCCTGAAAACAGCCCTGATATCCGCAAAATTTGTACCGGGCCTTGCCCGGCCTGCCTTGACTTTGTTCGATCCTGCGTGATAACTTCAATTCAAATTCCTGGAAACCTGAGGTTTACAGCATGATCATCGTTATCGGGCCCGACGCCACCGAAGAGCAAAAGAAGGCCGTCCGCGACAAAATTATAGAGCTGGATTACACCCCTCATGAAATTCAGGGGGTGGAACGCCAGGTGATCGGCGCGGTCGGCGAGGATCATGGCAAGGATCACCTGATGGAGGTGTTGGAATCCATGCCCGGTGTGGAATCGGTGATTCCCATATTAAAACCGTACAAACTGGCGGGACGCGAGATCAAATCCGCCAACTCCGAGGTGAATTGCGGCGGGGTGATTGTCGGTGGACCGCAAATCGCTGTCATGGCGGGACCCTGCTCGGTGGAAAGCCGCGAACAGTTGTGCACCACGGCCCAGGCGGTCAAGAAAGCCGGCGCCAACATGATGCGGGGCGGGGCGTTCAAACCCCGGACTTCGCCCTACAGTTTCCAGGGACTCGAAGAAGAAGGCCTCAAACTGCTGAAAGAAGCCAAGGACCTGACGGGACTGCCTATCGTCACCGAAGTGATGAACCCGCGGGAAGCGGAGCTGGTGGCTCGCTACGCCGATGTCCTGCAGGTGGGCGCACGGAATATCCAAAACTTTTCCCTGCTCAAGGAGTTGGGTAACATACCCAAACCCATTCTGCTCAAACGCGGCATGATGACCACCAT
>JAUVMD010000308.1 GCA_030600405.1 Nitrospirota bacterium | reverse complement strand
TGCAATTGAATCCGTAAAGTTCCACTCCCGCCTGTTTCGCTTCCTGTAACCGTTCTCCAAACTCGGGATCGATGGCATCATTGGAGGTGATCGTCCGGGTATCGGATCTCTGCGAAACAAACACCACCGCCGCCCGGTTTCCTTTGCGCTTCAACTCTATCAATTCCTCCACGTGGCGGCGGCCTCGCTCAGTCGGCGCGTCTGGAAATTTTCCCACTGCTTGTTCCACCAGGCTCACGGACTTAACCTCAACAAACATAGGCCCGCCTGAAAAGTTCAGTTGAAAATCAAACCGGCTGTGGCCCACTTTAACCTCGGAAGAAAAGCCGGTGTAACCGGAGAATCCGGGCAATGTACGGTTAGCCAGCGCATCCCCCACCAAACGGTTGGCGAATACCGGAAACACCGAAACCCAGATACGCCCATGCCTTACCAGAGCCAGGGTGTAATCGGTTTTTCGCTTCGCACCGGGGTTATGAATGAGGCGGACTCGCCGTTGGGGAATCATTAATCCGGGCAACCGGCCGGGGTCCGGAAGGTGCGCGGAAACCCGCTGTCCTTCAATTTCGACATGCGCCAAGTAACGGTTGGGCCGTTCGAGAAATATTCCATCGACCATCCGTTCGCCCAGTTTCATGGTTGGATTCAATTCAAGAAGAAAATGAGGAAAGGTTTGAAGATTAATTTTAAACTGCGGCGGCGAATTTAATGGCCGCCTCCGTGACCGGAATCTGCATCCAAACTTTTAAATTTCTTTTCCATATGAAGAACGTGATCCACCGCCGGAGATACCCGGTCGACGATGCCCTTGGGATACAATCCGATCATAACAACCAGGATGCAAGCCGGAACCAGCAAACCTATTTCCTTCCGGTCCAGGTCTTTTACGCTGGCACGCATCTCCTCTACAGGTTCCTGCATGGCACCCTGAAACATGAAGAGCATATAGATCGAAGCAAAAACGATGGCTAATCCTGCGGCCAAAACGAACAGGCCGGACATTCCTGCAAACAGGTGCGAACCCCACACGCCCATGAGAATCAAAAACTCACCAACAAACCCGTTCAAACCGGGCAAACCCAGCGCCGCTAGAGTAATGAGCATGAACATGGCGTAAAGTACCGGCATCGGTTTTTTTAATCCGCGGAATTTATCCAGCTGGCGCGTCCCCAAACGTTTTTCAAGAATGCCGACAATAATAAACAGAGCGGAAGCGATGATGCCGTGGTTGACCATTTGCAACACACTGCCTTCCACGCCCTGGCCATTGAAGGCAAAAATCCCAAGAGCGATGAATCCCAAATGACTGATGCTGGAATAGGCTACCAGCGCCTTGAGATCCTTCTGCGCCACCGCGATCCACGCGCCATAAACAATGCCCCCCGCCGCCGCGGTGCCGATCCACAACCCCCAGTCGGCGATCGTTTCAGGAAACAACGGCAGGCAAAAACGGATCAATCCATACGCACCGGCTTTGGACATGGCCCCGGTGATCAGAATCAACGCCGGAATCGGACAGGAAACGTAAGCATGCGGCAACCAGCTGTGAAACGGGAATATGGGAATCTTGATCGCGAACGCCATGAAGAAACAGACAAACATATAAAACTGAATGTCCGCTGGCATCTGCGTCTGCAACAGAGTGGGAATATCGAAGGTCAGCGTTTGCGTCAATTCATAATGAACGACCGTGACCCAGATAATACCGACCAGCATCAAGAGACTGCCCACCAGCGTATAAATCACAAACTTGGTGGTGGCGTAGACTTTATTGCCTTCGCCCCAGAAACCGATCAGGAAATACGCGGGCACCAGCATCACTTCCCAGAATACGTAAAACAGAATGGAATCCATCGCCACAAACACGCCCAGGGTTCCGCTCTCAAGTATCAAAATCAACGCGAGAAAGTATTGCAGGTTTTTCTTTTGATCTCGGGAAAAGTAAACCGCCAGCACACCCAACATTGCCGTCAACACCACCAGCCACAAGCTGATGCCGTCGATTCCGACCTTGTAATAAATATGCAGCATCGATACCCACTCGACGGACTGCACAAACTGCATCCCGTGATGATGGGAATCGAACATTACCAGAAGAGTAATCGCTCCCCCAAAAGTGAGGAGGCTCGCCACATTGGCGATCCCGATGACCTTCCCATTATTACCCCCGGTCACCTTCATCATCATAATGACGATGGCCGCGATCAACGGAAGAAAAACAATGCCTGTTAAAATAAAATCCATTGCTACAGCGTCACATAAAAATTACAAATAATAAAATGGTCACCATACCCGCGACCATGTTCAGCGCATAAATACGGACTTTGCCGGACTGCCAAATGCTGATGCCGCGGCTCACTTCGCGCACCTGCTTGCCCAACTGGTCGACTGAAAAGTCGATCCCTTGTTTCTCGGCCCGCTCCTCCATAAACTTTCCAATACCCTTCACAGGTTTCACGATCAGAAAATCGTATATTTCGTCCACGTAATACTTGTTGAACAACGCCTCGTAAATCGGCGCCAGCATCTGCTTGGCGAATGCCAGCTGATTCTTACCCGTCATGTAAATCGCCACCGCTGTGAGGATGCCACCTAGAGCCGCCGCCACCGCGATGATTTCCAGCATGGCGTCATCGTGATGCACCGGCATCGCGCTGCTGAACACTGGCGATAGAAAATCGTGGACCCACGGCCCCAGAAAACCACCCAGCAGAGACAGACCCGCCAGCACCATCAAGGGTGCGGTCATCACCAGGGGAGATTCGTGCGGTTTCGCTTCCGGTGTCCTTGAGGTTCCCATGAAAGTGTAGAAGAACAAGCGGAAC
>JAUVMD010000141.1 GCA_030600405.1 Nitrospirota bacterium | reverse complement strand
ATCCTTGCGGTCCTCGGGTTCGTCCACTTCCAGAGAGAAGTAGGTGCAGCATTTTGCCGGCAGGCAATTTTTGCATTGGTCCCAAGGGTTCTTGAATTTTTTCTTACCCATAAAAATTTCCTATCCGTGATTTCGTCCGCGGTTGAATTGAGGAATTGCTAAAAACCTCTCTATGCTAGTGGTCTTTTAAGGTAAAGGCAAGCAGTTTTGGGGAGTTTTTGGGGGAGATGTTCTATGGTCACCGGAATTAATGTTGGGATCCTTCCGCAATAATTCCTCCATGCCTCAAAGCGGTGTGAAAGCCAGATGTGCCGTCGGATTGCGTGTGTCAAACCGGTACAATCCTTCCTCTTGAGCGATGCGAATCGTCTCCTGGTGTTCTTCCGAAGTCGTCCGCCGGTTGATTTTGCAGTAACGGTTCTCCGTCACTTTCCACGCCGGACGGTACTGGTCCATGATGTTGATATACGTATGCGGCGACACTTCATGAGCCAGAAACCGCATGACCTTGCGCGAATCCTCTGCGTTGTCCGGCATCACCAGGTGACGCACCAGCACCCCGCGTTTCGCCAAACCCTTTTCGTCGAACACGAGGTCGCCCACCTGCCTCTGCATTTCCTGGATGGCCGCCTTCGCCGCCCGCGGATATTTTTTTGCCTTCAGGTATTTCGCCGATAACTCCTCATCCCAATACTTGAAATCCGGCATGTAGATGTCCACCACGCCGTCCATCAACCGAATGCTTTCCAGTGAATCGTACGCGCCGGTGTTGTACACCAGCGGCAGTCTAAGACCCACCTGCACGGCGAGAGGAAGGGCTTCCAGGATTTGCGGCACCACATGTTCCGGCGTGACGAAATTGATGTTGTGGCACCCTTTTTCCTGTAATTCGAGCATCATCTGTGCGAGGGTCTCCGGCCGCGCTTCCACGCCATCGCGGTCTTGACTGATCTCGAAGTTCTGGCAGAACACACATTTGAGATTGCACATCGAGAAAAAGATTGTGCCGCTCCCGTTCCAGCCACGCAGGCAGTCCTCCTCGCCGAAATGAGGAAAGTGGCTCGATACCCAGGCGTACCTCCCGGTTTTGCATAGAGCCCATTCGTTGTTGAGGCGGTCTACCTCGCAATCGCGCGGGCACACCTTGCAACTCTTCAGGTGCTGAAGACTTGCCCGTGACCGGCGGTACAGTTCCCCCGTCCGGAACAGCTTCATATACGCTGGTTCAAAGTCCTCGGAGTTGATTTGAAATGTGGGAGCCGCTTCATTCATGGTCGTTTTTCAATGGAGATAAACCCTGATCTGCCTATCATATAAGGTTTTGATACCGACTTCTACCTCTATACCCTGTCGAGCCACAGGGCGGTGAGGGTACAGCAGTGCCCATTCCATTCCACTTTGTAAGCGAATAAAAAGCGAAAATAAGGAACAAAAAAATGCGCTTCGCGAATTGATAGGAATAGTGTTATAGTGACCAACCTTGCAGTGGCAAGTCAAGCATTCCTTTCCTTGATGCCATCCTGGCGGCTCCACCCAATACATCAAAAGCGATATAAAATAATTGACAAATAAAGAATAACCGTTTAAGTTAAGAGAGAACCCCAAGAAGTAATACTTCCTAAAACCTCTGAAATCAATCAAATATCCGGAAAAGTCCTGTGAAATGGTTTCCATATACAGAGTCTCTTTAGAAGATTCCGGGACATCTCCAAAATCCCACTCGATCAGATAAGCAAAAACAAGGCAACCATCAACCACAAGACAATTCACAGTCCATCCATCTAACCTTTTACCCAACCATCACCCATGAGTGAAACGACACAACCACCCACTACCAATATTGAAGAATTAAAAGGAAAAACTATTTCCGAACTGACCAACCTGGCGAAGACTTTAAAAATTCAAGGTCATAGCGGTTTGAAAAAGCAGGATTTAATATTCAAGATACTCCAGGTCCAGATCGAAAAAGAAGGTCTGATGTTCGGCCAGGGAGTTCTGGAAATTCTGCCGGATGGTTTCGGATTTTTGCGCGCGCCCACGTATAACTACCTGCCGGGCCCCGACGACATTTATGTTTCGCCCTCGCAGATACGCCGGTTCGACATGCATACCGGAGACACCATATCCGGGCAGATTCGTCCGCCCAAGGAAAACGAGCGGTATTTCGCATTATTGAAGGTCGAGGCCATCAATTTTGAAAATCCGGACATGACCAAGGATAAGATCCTGTTCGACAACTTGACGCCGTTGTATCCCGAGGAGCGTCTGCGTCTGGAAACCCCGAACGGCAAGGATTACAGCGCACGTATCATGGATCTGATGACGCCGATCGGTAAGGGCCAGCGCGGCCTGATCGTGGCTCCGCCGCGGACCGGTAAGACCATGCTGTTGCAATCGATCGCCAACAGCATCAGCACCAATTTTCCTGAAGTGGTCCTCATTGTGTTGTTGATTGACGAACGTCCTGAAGAAGTGACGGACATGCAGAGGTCGGTAAAGGGTGAGACCATCAGCTCCACCTTCGACGAGCCGGCCCAACGCCACGTCCAAGTTGCGGAAATGGTGATCGAAAAGGCCAAGCGCCTGGTCGAGCATAAGAAGGACGTGGTGATTCTGCTGGACAGCATCACCCGGCTGGCGCGGGCCTACAACGCCATCGTGCCGCCCAGCGGCAAAGTGCTTTCCGGTGGTGTGGATTCCAACGCCCTACAGAGGCCCAAACGGTTTTTTGGCGCTGCGCGGAATCTGGAGGAAGGCGGCAGTCTGACCATCATCGCTACCGCCTTGGTGGATACCGGAAGCCGTATGGATGACGTAATTTTTGAGGAATTCAAGGGCACCGGCAACATGGAAATTGTCCTCGACCGGAAACTGGCTGACAAACGGACGTTTCCCTCCATCGATATCCACCGGTCCGGCACCCGGAAAGAGGAACTGCTTATAGAAGAGGAGGAACTACAACGCATTTGGTTGCTTAGAAAAGTTTTGCTCCCCATGGGCATCCATGATACGATGGATCTTCTACTCCAGAGAATGAAGGAAACCAAAACGAATGCCGAGTTCATCCAATCGATGAACTCCTGATTTTATTGTTATTTAAGAGAGGTTTAGGTCGTTATGAAAGCTGAGATTCATCCGGAATATCATGAAACCACCTTTGTGTGTGCCTGCGGAAATAAAGTGGATGTGCGTTCCACGGTGAAGGACCTCCATATAGAAATCTGCTCCGCCTGCCATCCGTTTTTCACGGGCAAGCAGAAACTGGTAGACAGCGCCGGACGGATCGAGAAATTCACCCGGAAATATCAGAAAGCCAAAGAAGCCAAAGAAGCCAGGGTAGCCAAAGAAGCCCCGGTCAAAGAATCCGCTCCCAATTAGCTTCCCTCCATTTTTTTCGTTACCTGCAGTCCCCTTTTTTCACCCTCAATTCAAAATACGGTTTCGTTAAGCGAGCCGGCTATTCCATGTTTGATCAATTGGCTGAAATTGAAAAGCGATATGAGGAGCTCAATCAGTTGATGAGTGATCCCAAAATTATCCAGCAACAGTTAGAGTTTCAGAAGCTGGCAAAGGAGCAGTCCGATATTGCCCAGGTCGTCAGGGAATACCAGGAATGGAAAAAAAAAGCGCGTCAGTTGGAAGAGAATCAAAAAATCCTGGAAGAAGAGCAGGACGTGGAATTGCTCGACTTGGCCCGGGAAGAAGTGGAAACCCTGAAACAGGAAAAAGAAAAAAATGAAACACAGTTGAAGTTTCTGCTCCTCCCCAAAGACCCGCGTGACTCCAAAAACGTGATCATGGAAATCCGGGCGGGAACTGGAGGGGACGAAGCGGGTTTGTTCTGCGCCGATCTGTTCCGGATGTATTCGCGTTATGCGGAAAGTCTGAAATGGAAGGTGGAAGTCATGAGTAGCAATGAAACCGGTGTCGGCGGCTTCAAGGAAGTGATCATCGGTGTCCAGGGCAAAGGTGTGTTCAGCAAACTTAAATATGAAGCCGGGACCCACCGGGTCCAACGGGTGCCGACCACCGAAACGCAGGGACGTATCCATACCTCGGCGGTGACGGTGGCAATTTTGCCCGAAGCGGAGGATGTGGACATCCAGATCAATCCGTCGGACCTGAAAGTGGATGTCTACCGTTCTTCCGGACCGGGAGGCCAAAGCGTTAATACCACCGATTCGGCCGTACGGATCACCCACGTGCCCAGCGGTATTGTGGTCACCTGTCAGGATGAGAAGTCACAGCACAAAAACAAGGACAAGGCCATGAAAGTTTTGCGCGCCCGCTTGTACGATGAGGAACAACGCAAACAGCAAGCCGAATTGGCGGCCAATCGCAAACAACAGATCGGAAGCGGAGACAGGAGCGAACGGATTCGAACCTACAATTTCCCTCAGGAGCGGGTCACGGATCACAGGATTGGCTTGACTCTCCACAAACTGTCGCAGATCATGGAAGGCGACCTCAAAGAGCTTCTGGAAAAGGTTACACTATATTTTCAGGCCGAAGCCTTGAAGGGCAGTCAAAACTGATAATGCCCCAGCCTTCTTTTCAGCCAGGACACCGTATGATGGATTCTCCCCATAAAATTTCAGTTACTCTCAGGAGTGTGTTGAAGCAAGCGGCTGATATGCTTTCTTCAAATCGCATTGAACGGGCGCGGCTGGAGGCGGAACTTCTCTTGGCGCATATTTTGGAACTAAGAAAAGAAGATCTCATTATCCACCCCACTCAGGAGTTGACGGACCCGCAGGAGGAAAATTATCAACAACTCATAGAACGTCGTTGCCGGAAAGAGCCTTTAGCTTACATCGTCGGCCAGCGGGAATTCTGGTCATTGGAGTTCAAGGTCACTCCGAAAGTGTTGATCCCCCGTCCCGAAACGGAGGGGGTTGTCGAGCGT
>JAUVMD010000194.1 GCA_030600405.1 Nitrospirota bacterium | reverse complement strand
CCCCTGTTAAAAAAAGAACAGCAGGACAAAATCATGGACACGATCGGAAATCTGGAACAGGTGCAGGATATCGGAAGTTTGATGAGATTATTTGAGGTGAAATGACATGGCCGGCAAAGACCTGCGCGACCTGCTTCGCAATCAAAAACTCGTGCTTCCGGGAGCTTATAACGCTTTTTCAGCGAAGCAAATTGCGCAGGAGGGATTTCCCGGAATTTATATTTCAGGAGCCGGGCTTTCCAATGGCCTGGGGGTCCCCGACGATGGGACTCTGGGAATGGAGGATTTCCTTTATATGGGCCGCTGGATTGTCCAGGCCGTGGACGTGCCGGTCCTGTGTGATGCCGATACGGGTTTCGAAAATATCGAACACACCGTAAGAAAATACATTGAGGTAGGGTTGTCCGGGTTGCATATTGAAGATCAGGTGTTTCCCAAAAAGTGTGGCCATCTGCCTGGGAAAGAAATCATACCCATGTATGAGATGGCGGACAAAATTAAGAGAGCCTGCAGGGTACGGGATTCGGTTGATTCTGATTTTGTCATTATCGCCCGAACGGATGCCCGGGGGGCCGACAATATTGACGACGAGCAACAGTTCGAAGAAAGCGTCACTCGCGGTAACTTGTACCGCGAAGCCGGAGCGGAAGTCATTTTTCCAGAATCCCTGAGAACCCAAGAAGAATTCGCCCGGTACCGGAAAGAAGTCGACGGTTATCTCCTGGCTAATATGACGGAGTTTGGGAAAACTCCCTTCATCAGCGCCAAGGAGTTTATGGACCTGGGATACAATATCATTATATTTCCAGTTTCCCTGTTTCGGTATCATGCCGGACAAACCAAAATGTTTCTTTCCCGCTTAAGGCAGGAAGGCACTCAGCAACATTTGGTGAATGGAATGATGGATCGAGCGGAAATTAACGGTTTGCTCGATTATAAAGGGTAGGTGATGAGTCATAAAAAATTCAGTCACAGTTGATACCGGTTTGGACGGAGTGCCGGTGTGCACCTCCGATATTTCCTTCACCACCGTGGGGGCCGATGGGAAACCTGTTCTCCTTTACCGGGGATACAGCATTTATGATCTGGTAAAGGGTCTGTTTGAGGAATCGGTCTACCTTCTTCTGGAAGGCGAACTCCCCGACCAAAAACAACTCACCGCTTTCTCCCAACAGCTTAAAAAATACAGCCGCCTTGAGGACCCGGTTCTCGAGCATATGCACGCGTATCCCAAGAACGTCCAGATGATGGATTTCCTGTTCACGACATTGTCCTATGCGCGTTTTTTCGATGAGGATTACCACAATCCCCTTTGGCAGAAACCCCATGAAAACCCGGAACAGGTGGCCGAGCTGATTGTTCGGACCGGCTTGCGCATGGGAGCAAAAATCCCCACCATCATTGCCAAAGGATATCGAATCCGGCACGGAGAAACCGTCATTTCGCCCGATCCTGCATTGGATTACGCGGCGAATTTTCTGAACATGATCGGTATACCGCCGGACGATGATGCGGTGAATGCTCTTAACGTTATTCTCATTCTCTATTTGGAACATACCATCAACTGCTCGACGTTTTCTTCCCTGGTGGTCGAGTCCTCCGGAACGGATCCCTATTCTCCGTTGCTGGCCGGCGCCGCCTCGCTGAAGGGGGTACTGCACGGTGGGGCGAATGAACGCGTTGCCGACCTGTTCGAGGAAATCGAATCTCCGGAGCATGCCGAAGCGTATATCCTCAGAAAATTGAAAAATAAAGAGCGTGTGTCCGGTTTCGGTCACCGGTTGCAACTTTATAAAAACAGGGTGGAGTCCAGGGTGCTGATTGCAGAACAGATTGCCCGACCACTCGCCGAAAAAAAGGGGTTGGGCCATTATTTTGAAATCTACGACATCATCAGCCGTATTATGCTCGAGGAAAAGGAGCGCACCCCCAACGCCGATTTACCGATTTGTCTATTATTAAAAATCATTGGCATCCCCAGGGAACTCAATACCCCGATCTTTCAGGCCACCCGCCACTTCGGCTGGGTCGCCAACAATGCAAGACAGCGGAAAAGCAACGGTCCGCTCTACCGGCCCACTCAGGAGTATATCGGTCCGGGATTAGAGGAAATGAAATCTTATGTTCCTTTGGAGCAACGGTAGGCGGTCCATGATAGCGGACCTTTGAAACTCCCTGGCCGCACATGTATGGGTTTAAGGGTTATGACAAAAAATAAAATTCGAGGATTTATCGGTGTGAAAAGTAATGACGGCCATGATGCCGCCATTCTGGTGATTGCGGACGCTCTTAAGCAGGGCGGCATTGAAGTGATCCTGGGCGGATACGACTTGACCGTCGACAAGTTTGTGGATGCCATCATCCAGGAGGGAGTCCATTTTGCCGGTATCAGTTCTTACAACGGGGGTCATGTTCCGTTCTTTAAAGCGGTTCGAGATGCCTTGAAAAAGAAGAACTATCCTCATATTCACCTGATTGGAGGCGGTGGAGCAACCATGACCCCGGAGGATATCGAGATCTTGGAACAACAGGAGGGCATCGATAAAATTTTCCGGGCCGGGGAGGGAGATGCCGTCCTTCCTTTTATCAACGAACATTTGGATTTCTCCGTAGTTCCCGAAGAGTCGAAAGCACTTCTTGAAGGGGTGAAATCCGGTGATGAGTTGGCCCTTTCGAGATTGATCAATTTGGCTGAGGAAAAAGCGCGGCTGGATTCACTCATCGAAGACCATCGGAGTACGGTTCATCATGAAGAGAATAATAATCGAGCAACCCCCCTTCCCGATCAGTCTTATTGGGAAGAGATGGGAGGAGAACAGGGAATTCTCCGGCAATCCAAATCTTTCGAAAAATATTTATCCGGTTTAGATGCGTTGATCCGGGAAGGAAAGTCTACGGTCTATGGGATTACCGGACGCGGCGGTTCCGGGAAAAGTACCATCACGGATGAGTTGATCCTGCGTTTCTTTAAAGACGGCCGCATGGAGAATAAAAAAGTGGCCGTCATTTCAATTGATCCTAGTTCCGCAGGTTCCGGCGGGGCGCTTCTCGCCGATCGTATCGGATACATTTATGCCACCGACAAAAACTGGGTCGATACCAGCAGAATCTTTATCCGCAGTGTGGCCTCACGGGGCTACGGTCAGGGGATTGCCCGCGCTTTGCCGGACATTGTCAAAATTTTGAAAGCCGGGGGTTATGATATTTTCATCGAATCCTATGGCATCGGTCAACCCGATATTGGAATCACCCGGGTGGCAGACCAATCCATTTTTGTCACTACCCCCGATGTAGGAGGAGCCCAGCAAATTGAAAAGGAAGATATGTTAAATATACCGGGAGTGGTTGTGGTGTTGAACAAAAGCGAGCATCACGGTTCCCGGCATATCAGCAGTCTGTTGCAGAAAAAAGTTCCCAGCGAACGATTATTTTTAACCACCGCCATTGAACACCGGAACCCCGGAATCAACAGTTTGTATCAATCGTTAACCCAACATTTGAATTAACATGTCTTTGGCAAATATTATCCAGGCAAATGATCAATACCACCGTTGGATTGAAGAGTCGGTGGACCGGGCGAAAAAGGATAAAAAGTATCAAAAAAATCTGGAGCAGGCCTGGCAAGAGAAAACCAGCGCCCTTGAATATCGTTCCTTGCCCACCGAACTGGAGATTCCTCTCATAGCTCTCCCTCATTTTGACCACCCGGCGCAAATGGCGCGGTACTTGGGAGAATGGGGATTCCCCGGGGAATTTCCGTATGGCCTTTCCATTTACCCCACGGCGTTTCTGATTATCGACAATCAACGGGAACATGAAGAACCCACGCGGATTTTTGCAGGACTGGGAAGCCCGGAGATGACCCATGAGCGGTTTCGCTATATTGTGAAACAACAGCAATCCAAACGGCTGAGCACCGCGTTTGATACCAACACCCTTCTTGGTAGAAGCGCCGACAATCCCGACTACTTCTTCGATATCGGCGAAGGGGGGGTGTCGGTCACCACTTATCAGGATGTCCTGACTTTGTATGATGGTTTTTTTGAGGACGATGTCAGCATTTCCATGACCATTAACGGACCCTCGCTGTGGATGACCGCGGCTCGATTGCAGGCGGCCCAAGAAAGAGGACAGAATTTGGCCAAAGTCAGAGGGACTTCTCAAACCGACCCGTGTAAGGAAGATGATGCTCAAAATGAACTTTTGTTCCCGCTGGGTCCTTCTATAAAAATAGCGATGGACATGTT
>JAUVMD010000284.1 GCA_030600405.1 Nitrospirota bacterium | reverse complement strand
TTGTTGGCCACGGTCACTACATATTTCAGGTTGCGCCTCACCAACTCGTGCAGAGCTTGCACATCACCCTCCTGAATTTGTTTGGAGAGAGCCTCTTCCTCTTTCCGGGCCAGGGGTTTCAGTTTGCTGATCTCGTTCATATATTGCCCGAGTGCGTCGGGCAATTCCGAGAGGCGCTCTTTTCTGCCGGTCTTTGGCTTTTTTGTTTCGGTATTTTTAGTGGTTATCATAATTGTGCTACGACCAGAAGATTACTGAATATCCCTCAGGCGCGCCCGCGCTTCTTTCACGAACTCGCTCCTCGGATATTTACGGATCAATTCCTGATAATTCATTTTAGCCTTTTCAAAACTTTGCTCATTATAAAACGATTCGCCCAGCAGAAACAGCACCTCGTCCATAAACGGCTGATCCGGGTAAGCCGCCATCAACTGCTGGAACCGGGTAATCGCGGAACCAAAAGAGCTTGTGCGGAAATAAAACTTACCGATCTCCATCTGGTTGCGCGCCAGGCTTCCGATGCATTGTTTTCTCTTTGCCTCCGCCTGGGGCCGGTATCTGCTCTTGGGAAACATTTTCAGAAACTTTTCGAATTCCTCAAGAGCATTCTGGGCGGACGTCTGGTCGCGGGTTTCAATATCCATCAACTGGAAATCGCTCATCGCCATGAAGAAATAGGCGCGGTCCGCCAGCTGGTGAGCCGGATACAGTTCCAGAAAACTTTTGAACATGAATTTGGATTCTTCATACTGCCCATTCTTGTAATGAACTTCCGCCATCAGCAAGCTGGCCGTCACCTTCTCCGGACTGTCCGGGTAGTCCTCCAGAATCGTGTTTAAGGAGGTCTTGGCATCGGAATAATTTTCCACTTGGATGAATACTATCGCATCCTTGAGCAGTTCTTTGGGCGTCTTTTCGGAATTGTTGAGCAACGACCCGGCGCATCCGTTAAGGAGAAACAGGCATAATAGGGAATAGATCAGGGTGGTTTGAAAATGAGTGCGAAATGGGTTCATATCTTTTCCTGCAGGTGGATATTAGCAAACTTATCATATCATCATTTGGGGCCGAAAGTCAGAGTTTGCGCCTTGTGTGCCGCGGGAGGTTCGTGCTATAAAGCTAAAGGTCTATTGCATTGTCTAACGCTGTTTCAGGACCCCTGGACCCCTTCATGAAAAAATCCCTAATTCTTTTAAAATCAATTGTATTGAGCCTGCCGCTGGTGATGGGTTGGGCCGGTTTTGCCTGGGCCGCCGACAAGGAAAAAACCGCCGCCGGCGGGTCCATCCTCAGGGCCATCGACAAGGGCGGAATCATGATGTACCCCATCCTGTTCTGCTCCATCCTCATGCTCGGCATCGCCATCGAACGTTTTTACACCCTGCAAAGAAAAAACATCATCAACCCCGATTTCCTTGACAAGGTCCGGTCGCATTGGAACTGGAAGGATATCCATCTCGGCCTCCAGCTGTGCAATTCCTACGACAACTCCCTGTCGCGCATTTTAAAAGCGGGACTGCTCCGCTTTGGCGGCAAAGTGGATGAAGTCGAGCACGCCATCGAGGGCGCGGGCCAGCACGAGGCGTCGCTCCTCACCTCCAATTTGCGGGTGCTGGGCGCGGTGGCCAACATCACCCCCATGCTCGGCCTGCTCGGCACCGTGTTCGGCATGATCAAGGCGTTCGAGGTCATCTCGGAAAGCGGGACCGGCAACCCCAGCCTCGTCGCCAGCGGCATCTCGGAAGCGTTGGTCACCACCGCCGCGGGACTCGTCGTCGGCATCCCGGCATTGGCGCTGTATCATTATTTCCGAGGCCGCATCGAGCGTTTTGTGTTCGAGATGGAAGAGGTGTCCTTGCAACTGGTGGAAGAGTTGAATTACGAAAGCATGCGCGCCCGCCGCGCCGAGAAGGGTAAAGACAGCGGCACCAAAACCACCGTCCGTCCGGTGTAACCGGGCAACGCCCGGAGGAAATATTGCAATAGCGTTAGGGTGGGATTGATCCGTTACCTTCGCCCACCGAGGTTTTAAAGTTACCTGCGGCGGTTCGCCGCCCAGCAAATCTTTCCTCCCCTTACCAAGGGGAGGACTGAGGAGGGGTTATAGATAACCTCCCCTGTATCCCCTCCTTGGTAAGGAGGGGAATATTATTGTCGCCCTTCGACAGGCTCAGGGTGACAGCCATTGGGTTTATCTGTGTTTATCGGTGGTTCATTAAGGTTTAAAATATGTATTTCCGTAGAGATACCGAAGAAAACTATTCACTGGAGCTGACGCCGCTCATCGACGTCGTGTTCCTACTACTCATCTTCTTCATAGTATCCACCGAACTCGTCAACCCGCGGCGGATGGATATCACACTGCCCACCTCGAAAGCCGCCAGCGACAACAAAGTCGTCAAGAACCTCGAGATCGAGATGACCCAAGATAAAAAGATTTATGTCAAGGGACGCCGCACCAGCCTGGACCAGCTGGAGGCCAGTCTCGCCCAACTCAAGAAACCGCAGGAAGTGAAAACCATCATCCGCGCCGACAAAGACATCGCCTACGGCGACGTCGTCAAAGTCATGGGCCTCCTCCAGGCCGCCAAAGTCACCGACATCTCCGTCGCTGTGAAGTAAAACTTGTCCTAACCTTGTTATTTAGTCAGATCATCCAGCTTTAAATTCCCTTTGGCGAGTTGTTCTTTGACGGGTTTGGATAAATTTTTGACAGCGCATTCCGTTTTGAGGGCTTGGGAGCGGTTGCCGATTTTCTGCTGGAACACGAGTGTCAGCGGGCGGCGGGCGCGCAGGTATTTCGATCCTTTCTTGCCCCCTTCCGCATGCTCGGCGAAGCGCCGATCGACGTCTTTTGTGATGCCGGTGTACAGGCTGCCGTTCTTCACGCGAATCATATAAAGATGCCATTCGGCCATACGTTTTCCTTAAAAGATATTGTTTAACGCAGATAATAAAATATTCCTCCACTAACTGAGGGGAGGATTAAGGTGGGGTGGGGTTTTGCAGGAAAATGAAAACCTTCTAAAACAAAGGTAATGGGTACCATAACCTCCC
>JAUVMD010000113.1 GCA_030600405.1 Nitrospirota bacterium | reverse complement strand
GATCAAGGAAAAGGTTCATGACATCCTGCGCCGTGCGGGAGGACGCCCCGGACACATCTTCAATCTCGGGCACGGTATCTTGCAACACACGCCGGTCGATCACGTCAAGGCGGTGGTGGACATGGTTCACGAGTATCAATCCAAATGACAAGCGCGGCCACTGCATCCGGGAAGTTGAAAACCGCGATCATTCTTCTCGCGCATGGTGCTCCTCTGCGCATCCAGGATATTCCCAGGTACCTGAAAAATATTCGCGGCGGCGCCAATTCGTCGACCGAAGTGATTCAGGAAGTGGCCCGCCGTTACAAGCAAATCGGCGGGCGGTCTCCTCTGTTGGACATCACCACCGCTCAGGCGGAAGCGCTGGAGAAATATCTCAACCAGGGGGAGGATGCGTTCAAAGTGTATGTCGGGATGCGGACCTGGAGTCCCACTATCCAGGATGCGGTGAATCAGGCAGTGAACGACGGGGCGGAACGGATCGTGGCGTTGTGCCTTGCCCCGCAGTACAGTCGGTGGAGCACCGAGCGTTATCAGAAAGCTTTTGTCGATGCGATGGGGATTTGGCAATCAAGAAAGCTTGAAGTGAGATTTATCACCAGCTGGCCGAATCAACCGCTGTTGATCGACGCGTTCGTAGAACGCTACCAGGCCGCCGAGGTGGACTTAAGGGCCAAGGGCAAGAAAAATATTCATACCATTTTTACTGTGCACAGCATTCCCGCCGACTCGGTTGAGGAGTTTGGCGATCCTTACGTCGAGGAATATGGTAAGACCCTGCAAGCCATTTGTCAGCAGGCCGATATTCCCAACTGGCATCAGGCGTACCAGAGCCAGGGCATGATTCCCGTGCCGTGGCTGGAGCCGAGCGTGGAGGAAATCCTCGATAAAATCTCGGAAGCGGGCGGCCAAACGGCGCTCATCGTGCCCGTCGGCTTCGTATGCGACCATATTGAAATCCTGTACGACATCGATATCGCTTTCAAGGAATACGCCGCCGGGCGGGGTATTGAGCTGTACCGAACCGAATCACTGAACACCTCTCTCCTGTTTATCGAGGCTCTGGCAGGCGTGGTCTGGGAACATTTGATTTAATTCGAGCCGATACTGGCAGTTTGCCTTCCGGAAATGATAAGCTGGGTGGATAGTGGCCAACCCTTAATCTGATATGTTTTCCGACGAACTCAATCCACAGCAATTAGAAGCGGTCCGGCATACGGAAGGACCGGTATTGGTGGTCGCCGGTGCCGGTTCCGGCAAGACGCGGGCCATCACCTATCGCATCGTTTATCTGATTCGGGAAAAACAGGTGCCGCCGGAGTCGATCCTCGCCATCACTTTCACCAATAAGGCGGCGAAGGAGATGCTGGACCGTGTGTATCAGAAACTGGGATCGTGCGAGACCTATCCCTGGGTCAGTACCTTTCACTCGTTTTGCCTGAAGTTGTTACGCAAGCATATTCACGAACTCGGGTACAGCAACGATTTTGTGATTTACGACAGCCAGGATCAATTATCGCTGGTCAAAAAATGTATGAAAAAGGCGAACGTGAATGAAGAGGCGTTTCCGCCCAAATCTATTCTCACGCACATCAGCGGTTTCAAAAACGATTATTTATTTGCCAGCGATATCCGGCTAGACAATTATTCCTACGGGCACCAGCTGAAAGCGGCGGAAGTGTATCCGGTGTATCAAAAAGCGCTGCGCGACAACAACGGTATCGACTTCGACGATCTATTGATGCTGACCGTTCACCTGCTTCGCCAGCATTCTTCCATTAAAGATTATTACAACCGCCGTTTCCAATATGTGTTGGTCGATGAATTTCAGGACACGAATGTGACCCAATACAACCTGGTTCGGATATTGACGGAGAGTCACCAGAATGTGTGCGTGGTGGGCGATGACGATCAGAGCATTTACCGCTGGCGGGGAGCCAATTTGGAAAATATTCTGCACTTCGAGAAGGATTTTCCCAACACGCGGGTGATCAAGTTGGAACAGAATTACCGTTCGACCCAGAACATCCTCACGGCGGCGGCGGCGGTGGTCCGGGAGAACGTGTCCCGCAAGGATAAAACCCTGTGGACGGAAAATGCTGCCGGACATCAAATTATTTACTACCGGGCGGAGGATGAAATTGATGAAGCCCGCGCGGTGTGCGAGCGTCTTCAGGAATGGGCGAATGAGGACGGACACTCCTTCAACGACATGGCGATATTGTACCGTACCAATGCGCAGTCGCGCGTGGTGGAGGATCAATTGCGCCAGATGGAACTACCCTACCAAGTGGTGGGCGGCCTCAAGTTTTACGAGCGCAAGGAGGTCAAGGACATCCTCGCGTACATGCGGGTGGTGTTGAATCCCGCCGACTCGGTTTCGCTGAAGCGCATCGTCAACGTGCCGGTGCGGGGTATCGGAAAATCGTCTCTCGAGAAAGTAGAGGCGTATTGCGATCAACAGAGCTTGTCCCTGCTCGAAGGACTCCGGCAGGCCGAGTCGCAGAAAATCGTGTCCACTGGGCCGGGCAAAAAGATCACGCAGTTTGTTGGGCTGATAGATCAACTACACTCGATTTATGAAGAGCGGGCGGCGGAGGAATTTCTGAATGAGATTCTGGCGCGCACCGGTTACATGGCCAAGCTGGAAAATGAAAACTCCGTCGAAAGCCAGAGCCGTCTGGAAAACCTCAACGAGTTGTATTCCGCCGTCGAGCAGTTCAGTGAATCACATCCGGAAAATTCCCTGAGAGATTTTCTGGATACCACCGCGCTGGTTTCGGACCTTGATAATTTCGATGACAGCCGGGGCGTTCTGCCGCTGATGACCCTGCACACCTGCAAGGGCCTTGAGTTTGAAGGCGTGTGCATGATCGGCGTCGAGAACGGTTTACTGCCGCATGCCAGTTCGATGTCCAGTACCGAGGAATTCGAAGAGGAGCGGCGATTGTGTTACGTTGGTATCACCCGTGCCAAAAGCCGGTTGATGATCACCAATGCTCGGCGTCGGAGGATTTACGGCAATACGTACAATTACCAGCCGTCGGATTTTCTCACGGCCATCCCAGGAGAAGTTTTGCAAAAGGAAATGGCGGTGGGCGGGTTCGAAACCCGGTCGCCTTCCTCGTATAAAAGGCAACCGGAAATGTCTCGACTGGAACCGGTATCGCGGGTGACCTCTGGAAACGGCGAGTATTGCGTCGGCACCAAAGTCCTGCATCCCAAGTTTGGCTCGGGGGTGGTGGTCAATCGTGAGGGGAGCGAAGGCGATTGGAAGGTCGTTGTTTTTTTTAAGAAAGCGGGTAAGAAGAAACTTGCCGTCAATCATGCCAATCTCATCGTGGTATAATTCCCTCCGACAACACCTATCCAATTTTTATCCTAACGCGCAATCGACGGTGACACATGTCGAGAGGAGATACTATGTATTCGATAAATCGACGGTTCATGTGGCGTTTGGTTTTGGTGGTTGCTTTAGTGCTCACGAGCTCTCCAGTGTGGGCGGGAGATGCGGTTTCTTTTTCAGGAAACGTCAAAAAAGTGATCGCGGCAAAGAACAAAGTGGCCATAAAAGATCCGGCCACCAAGAAAAGGTTTACCGTGGTGGTGAACGAGAAATCGAAGTTAAAAGGGATTTCCGGAATCGGTGATCTCAAAAAAGGAGATGCCGTGGCAGGGCAGTACGTGGTTACTGACAAGGGATTATACGTTGTTACGGAAATGACTAAGAAATAACGTGGAAAATTTTACCAGGCAACAGTTTGGGGATGGCCGTTGAGAACTTCCATGAGTTTGGATTTGTTCTGCGGCCATACTCTCAGGTCGAGAGTGACCGAATTTTTCTGGTAGTCTTCTTTGATAATCAAAGCATATTTTCGGATGTTCTGGATCAGATTGTTTTGCGGATATTTGAGTTCCACCCGATAGGGCAACAAATTCGCTTCGTATTCCCTGACGATGGCTTCCCTCAAATCATCCATTCCCAACCCTTGTTGACATGAAACGAATACCGCTTCCGGGTACTGCCGTTTCATGTGTCCTAAAGTGTCGTCTTCTGTCATCCGGTCGATTTTGTTGAAGACCAGCACCACAGGGAGTTCCTCCGCGCCCATTTCCCGAAGAAGTTCTTCTGCGACACGTAACTGCTCTTTGAAGTTAGGATGACTGATGTCCACCACATGCAGGAGCAGGTTGGCGTTGCGAATTTCATCGAGCGTACTTTTGAACGACGCCACCAGGTCATGCGGCAGTTTGTCGATCAGCCCGACGGTGTCCGCCAGTAGGATGGGATACGGGAAATTCTTTTTCACCTTGCGCACGGTGGAGTCGAGCGTGGCGAACAGCTTGTCTTCCACCAGGGTATCGGTTCCGGTGAGGCAGTTCATCAGGGTGGACTTGCCGACATTGGTGTAGCCCACCAGCGAAACCTGGTAAGCGCTCTGGCGCGCCTTTCTTTGAGTTTGGCGTTCGCGGTGAATGCGTTTGAGTTTCTTGTTGAGCCTGGTGATATTGTCGCGGATGATGCGCCGGTCCAATTGAATCTGCGTTTCACCCACGTCCCGCATACCAATGCCGCCTCTTTGCCGGGACAGATGGGTCCACATTTTGGTGAGGCGGGGCAGGGCGTATTGCAATCGCGCGAGCTCCACCTGCGTTTTGGCTTCACGCGTGCGGGCATGATCCTTGAAAATTTCGAGGATGATCCACGGGCGGTCCACGATGCCGCATTTCATAATATTTTCCAGATTGCGCGTTTGCGCCGGAGTGAGCGTTTCGTCGAAGATCACCGCGTCGGCTTGATGGTGCTTGACCGCCGTGACCAACTCGTCGACCTTGCCCTTGCCGATGAACGTTTTCGAATTGATGGTAGCCAGCCGCTGGGTAAAGGTGCCGACCGGTTGGTAATGGGCGGTGCGGGCCAATCCGTCCAACTCATCCAGAGAATGTCCGAGTGACCCGGAGCCGGTGATTTCTACACCCACCAGAAGGGCTTTCAGCGTGGTGGTCTTTTGGGTGCTTTGGGGAATTTGGTGCGTTTTCATCTAAGATCATTATATCCCGAAAGATTCCCGCCGGGGCGATTTTCGGGAGAAGGCCGGTGAATTTCTCAGGGCTGGAGCGGAGTGTTGGAAACTATTGTTTTCTAAGGAGTTTTCCGTCAGGGCTGTAGTCTTTGCGGGTCCAGACCCGCCCTTTAAAATAGCGATAGACGTATTGTACCTGCCCATTTTCATAATAGATTATGGATTCGCCTTCCAGCCGGTCGTGTTTGAAATTCATCCGGGCCTTCACCGCTCCATCGGGATAGTACTTTAGCACGGGGCTTTCGAGAAGGTCGTTCTGATAAGTTCCTTTGTCCTTGAGACGGCCATTTTTGAAATAGCCGAAGGCCATGCCGTGACGTTTGCCGTTGCGGTAGATCCATTCTGTCATTAGTTCTCCCGTAGTGTAATATAATCGGT
>JAUVMD010000291.1 GCA_030600405.1 Nitrospirota bacterium | reverse complement strand
GCTAAAAGTATCGGGAAATGATCCTTCATCTTAATGATTTTGGCGTGTAATTTACCTTTCCTGCTTTCTTTCATCCTTGCCAGCCCGTTCCTTAGCAGCCAAATTCGAGGTCAAATGGCTATGATGTTATCCCCACATTCCAATTGAAGTTCTCATCTTTTTTGCTGTCTGTGAAAACAATTCCATTCAATATTTGAAGTGAACCTATTGACAGACTAACTGAGAAACAACATGTTAATAATGGATTAGGGGTTTGGTAGATTATAGCCCCTTGGATGAGCCTGGGGGTCTCTTTATTTTAGCAAATTGAATCTTTTAATCGGGGTGATTGAGACCAAGAGGGTGCTTAGGCTTTAAATTACAGATATTTTCTGAATCAATAAAGCCCTACCACGTCCCAGACACCTGAATTGGAAAAGCTATATTGCTTTTATAAATTGTATGTCTTCAAACGAATGTGCACCAAGGGTTGATTTTAGCCAGAGACACATTTGGTTTATGGTCCTTCGATAAAATTAGTTCAAGTTTAAGTTAAGCGACCCTGGAATTGAGATTTTGCTTTCTTCTCAATTCCAGGGTTTTCCTTTTTATGAGATCCCGTTTTGTCAGGATTTCCTGGAAATAAATGACCCGATCGGGTCATTTTCTGACGCCTAAAATTTTGATATTTTTATCGAAACAATTCGACTTTATAAAAACGCTAGCTCTAATGAATCTTGGAAAGCGCCGATAATTTTTTAAGAGGATTAAGGGTTGGCTTTTGGTGAGTTCCAAGCCTTGAGTAATCTCACAGGAAAGGGGGAACCCAAGGCTTGGGGCTGGCCAATTTATTCAACCGCATGAAGGAGGGGCGGGAATCTTCTCCCAGGAGGGAAAGGAGAGCGCATTTTTCACACCACCTGCGCAATCCTAAAAGGTCTTCTGAATCCGACCGATCCAACTTTCATTGAGGAGGGGGCATGGGTTTTTCTTTCGACGAGGAGTACGAAATCGAACCTTTTTTATAGAGCGGCGTTAATGAATTTAATAAACGAAGGTTTGGGTTTTCAATTGAGCAAACAAAGAGGAACCCCTGTGGGCTAATAATAATAAGGTGGGAGACATGAGCAATCATGCACTAGGCCCGCAGGGGTTCTCTCTAATTCATTAAACATGATGGTTCATTAAAAAGGGGGAGCTGTTTGACGTCAGAGCAAAGTGGACCAGCGGAACCCGGTCGGTCTTCTGGATCAAAAGCGCGCGGGCCAGGTCCCTTTCCTGAATAAAATTTTCCTGCAACAGGTATTCGCCAAAATACATACTACCATCCTTATTTATTTGGTCCCCATGGCAAAAACCCCATCCCAATCCGGGGGCGGCGGATGATTTTGAAAGGTGATGCATCTTTCAAAATAGGTCAACGAAGGGCCGTCATCCTCATAAAGGTTCAACGCCTTTTCAAAAGAATCGACACCTTCTTCCCATCGGTGGCTTTTATAATGGTTTAATCCTTCCTTAAAGTGGGGAAGGATCAGTTGGATGTGGTCTTCCATTTCACCCTTGTGCCCGAGCAGTTCGTAAATTTTAATCGGCTCCTGTTTTCCCACCACGCGAATGGAGTCCAGTTCGCGCGCCTCGATATTTTCTTTCGCTTTCTCGTAGGTATACTGACTGATCATGGTATAGGTCTGGTATTGTTTATTCACTCCCTCCAACCGGGCGGCCAGGTTGACGGAGTCCCCCATCATCGTGTAATCCATGCGGTTGATTGACCCCATATTGCCGACCACCATCTGTCCGGTATTGATGCCGATTCTCATGAACAATTCATGCTTGCCTTCTTTTTTCCACCCTTCGCGGAGTTCGGCCAGCCGTTTTTGCATGTCGATGGCGGCGAGGCAGGTCCGGCTGGCATGGTCTTCCAGCGTAATAGGTGCACCAAAGAAAGCGATGATGGCATCCCCCTCATACTTGTCGACGGTGCCCTCGTATTTCAGGATAATTTCAGTCATATCGGTCAGGTAATCATTCAGCAGGTCGACCAATTCCTCGGGTTTCAATTGCTCAGCAATGGTTGAGAACTCGGCTACATCGGAAAAGAAGGCGGTGAGCACTTTACGTTCACCGCCCAATTTGAGGAGTTGGGGGTTTTCCACCAGCCGGTCAACCACGGCAGGGGCCAGATATTGACTGAACGCTTTCTTGATAAACCGTTTCTCTCGTTCTTCAAACGTGAAGCGATACAAGGTGATCCCGGAATAAACCAACAGTTGCGAGAAAATCGGATATACAGTATGAACCCACAACCCCTGCTGGGTGAAAAACACATAATCGGCCACCAGATAACCGCCAACCCCAAAAAGCAGAAACGTCGCGGTGCCAAATGCTTTAAAATAAAGAGCAGCGAGGCCCAACAACAGACCCGTTCCCAGAATCACCATCACGTCCAACAGGCGAATCCACGGCGGACGTTGCAGGAAATCCTGATTCAAAACATTTTCGATGATATTGGCATGCACCTCCACGCCGGGATACAAGGGACCATAAGGAGTGATATGAAGATCAGAAAGGGCGGCGGCCGTGGCGCCCACCAGGACGATCTTATTCTTTAGTTGTTCCGTTTTCACCGTTCCGTCTATTACGTCGGAAGCGGATAGATAGGTAAACGTCTGATTCGGCCCGTAATAATTGATGAGAAAATCGCCTTTCTCTGTAACGGGAATCGCGATATCCCCCAACAGGATTTCTGCAACGCGGTCGGGGAAAACCCGGACGACGGAATTCAAGCGGGTGGCTTCTTTCAACAATTGCAGGCTTAGCGGTGGAAACAAGGCTTTATTATGAGCCTGCACCATAGGCACAAACCGCAGGACCCCGTCACGCTCCGGCTTGTAGGAAACGTAGCCTGAACTGTTGGCGGCATTCATTAAAGAAGGCAGGCTGAGACCCACCGCGGCCATGGGACGCAGAAAATCGTGTTTC
>JAUVMD010000130.1 GCA_030600405.1 Nitrospirota bacterium | reverse complement strand
CCTCCTTTAATAGAGAAACTGTACAAAAGAAAATCACACAAAACCAAGTCAACCGTTTCCGATTGGACCTCTATGGTTAATAGGGATGGATTTGATAGCAAAAAGATTTAAATTTTGTGCAAAATATACAGTCGAGCTATCCTGAAGGCCTGAAAAAATGTTTTGAGCCAGTAGGTTTAAATAAATCAAGTAGTTATCTACAGGGAAGTGAGGGAGTGAATTATAGGCGGGCCATAACCCCTTGGTTCACGGTGTCCATGCGATCCTTGCCAAACAGGATTTCCACCAATTTGAGGGCGAATTCGAGGGCCGTACCGGGACTCCGGCTGGTCACGATATTGCCGTCGACCACTACCCGCTCTTCGGAATAATCGATGTCATTCAGCTGGTCCTTGACGGAAGGGTGAGAAGTGACAACCCTGTTTTTCAAGATCCCCGCGGAGTGGAGAACAATGGGAGCGGCGCAAATGGCGGCTACCTGTTTGCGGGATTGATACATATTTCGAATGATAGCCTTTACTTTTTCATTCTTTTGAAGATTGGTGGTCCCAGGTTGGCCGCCCGGCAACACCACCAGATCGAAATCATTGTCATCGATCTGATGAATTAAAGTATCCGCAAGGACAGATACTCCGCGTGACCCTTCTATAGGACCTTCTTCAGTCGCGGCCAAAACCACTCGGGCCCCCGCCCTTCTCAAGATATCAACTACGGTGATGGTCTCAATTTCTTCAAACCCCGGCGCCAGCGCCACCAGAACCTTTTTCATAACTATATCCTCAAGGGAATGGGTTGAATTATTTCACAATGGGAAAATTTTAATTAAATTCATCTGAGGAGTCAAATTCTGCTACCCTGAGGCACTCAAAAATAGCATTTGTCCCCGAGGAATGAATAATCCCATGATAGAACGCATGGAAACTCCTGCCACCTCAAACCGGCAGGTGCAAAAGATGTTCAGTGATATCGCGCCCCGGTACGACCTTTTAAATCGGTTGTTGAGTTGCGGTCAGGACCAATACTGGAGAAAGCGGGCGGTGACCCGGTTGTCCCCTCAATCGGGTGAGCGCTTTTTGGATATAGCAACCGGGACCGCGGATGTAGCCTTGGAAATCATCCGAAATGTCCCTAAGGGTGCGGTTCAGGTCGTGGGAATGGATTTCAGTGAGAAAATGCTGGAATTGGCCCGGCAAAAGATCGATTCTCTGGACAAGGCAAATTCCATTCAACTGGAATGTGGTTCTGCGGAAAGCCTGCCGTTTGAGGATAATTCTTTTGATGGCACGACGACCGCTTTTGGCATCCGTAATTTTTTCAATATAGGTCGAAGTTTGCGCGAAATGCATCGGGTACTCAAACCCGGCGGCCGGTGTGTAATTCTGGAATTTTCCCTCCCCCGAAATTCAATTTTAAATGCTCTTTATCGATTTTATTTTGAATGGTTGTTACCCAAGGTCGGCCGTTTGATCTCCAAGCATCCCAGCGCCTATACCTATCTTCCGGAAACGGTGGCTGCGTTCCCCGTACGCAAGGAGTTTTCGAGTTTGATGCAACAGGCTGGGTTCATGAATGTTACTTACAAGGAACTGACCTTAGGAATCGTTATTCTATATACAGGTGTAAAGCAAGTTTGATACGATGATTAAAGAAAACTTGAGAATATGAAATGAGAAAAATCACTTTAGTGGTCTTCTGTCTTTTAGTCGGGGGTGCCGCGCTCATCAATTATGGCAATGGGAGACACGAAGCTTCCCTTCCCTCCTCCCAACCGGTCAGCCTGCAACCCAGTATCTATGCAGACCTTGAAGGCTATCAAGATATCGTCGCGCTTCAGAATGCGTTCATCCGCAATGCCAAGCAGTTAAAACCCACCGTAGTGAGCATCAATAAGTTGGTGGAAATGCCCTCCAATAAGAGAAAAATCCGGAAGGGGACGGATGGCTGGTTATCTAATTTTCAGGATTGGCTGTCTGATTCGCTTAAAAAGAAATACCTCGTAGAAAGTCTGGGCTCAGGAGTTATATACGATTCTCGGGGTTATATTCTGACCAATTATCATGTGGTCGAAAATGTGGACGAGATCATGGTCAAGCTGATGGACCAGAGAGAGTTTTCCGCAAAAGTGGTCGGAGTGGACCCGTTTACGGACTTGGCTGTTCTTAAAATTTTCTCTTTTTCAAGTTTTCCGGTACCTACTTTCGGTTCCACCAAAAACCTGGGAGTGGGCGAATGGGTCATGGCCATTGGAAACCCTTATGGATTGGATGGCACAGTGACTGTTGGTGTGATCAGTGGCACCCAAAGGTCTGATTTAGGAATCGCTACATTTGAAAACTTTCTTCAAACCGACGCCTCTATCAACCCGGGGAACAGCGGCGGACCCTTAATCGATTTGGATGGGAAAGTTATTGGTATCAATACGGCTATTGCTAAGATCGGATCGGGAGTTGGCTTTGCTATCCCTATGGAAATGGCGGCTCAAATTGCGAACTCCCTGATCGATAAAGGGACAGTAGAACGAGGATGGCTGGGAGTGGGGATACAATCACTTACTCCGGAGCTGGCGGTGTCCTTTGCGGTCACCCGAGAAGATGGGGTATTGGTTAACAGCGTGGATGTCGGAGCGCCGGCACACCAAGCCGGATTACTTCAGGGCGACATTATTATTTCTTATGATGGGCAAACCGCTCTCGATTCCAAAAGTCTGCAAAAGCTCGTTGCCGAATCTCATGTAGGAAAATCAGTGCGACTCAAAATTATCCGGGAGGGCATTGAAAAAATCGTCTTCGTGGAAGTTGGAAAGTATCTATCTTGAACATTTGAAAAGATTTAATTTAAAACCACTTCAAATCCCACCTCAATAATCTTTGAAGATATGGCATCCATATCTGTCCGGCTATCATCGAAATCCACGGTGACCTGTTTTTTATCTAAATCTACCGATACCTGACTGATTCCATCAAGGGAATTAACCGCCTTGGTTACCGTCTCCACACAATGTTCACAGGTCATTCCTTCCACAATAATATTTTTATGGGTCATAAACTTTCTCCCTAAATATAGACTTTCGATTCTATCAAATTTCCGGAGAAATCAATATACAGTGACAGCATCAGGAGAAATGGGATTAAAGAATGAGAATTCAATGTAAAAAGTAAGGGCTCACTTGGGAGGCGGGGAGACTTTTCCTCAAGTGAGCCCTCATCAGGAGAAAAACCAGTTAGGTAAATTATATAAATTCAATTAGTTAGAATCAATATAAAATTACATTTAATGTTAGTTTACCTTTATTATTGGGGGTTTACGGCTGCTTTTTTCTGGTAATCTACTCGACTCCTTCTCAAGAAATTTTCACAAAAAGCCGAAAATACACTGAGAGGAAAATTATGAAGCAAAGAAAATACCCGCTATGAATGAATTTTATTTAGATCCCGCTTCGGGAAAAAACCTGACGCCACGACGATTGGAACAGGAAGTTCCTTCGAAAAAGAACTCAGAAAACCAGCCTACTCAAAAGGTATCTTTCCAGGAGATTTTAAAGAGTGTGGAGGGTAAGACTCAAGGTTCACCTGAAATTCGGCAAGAGCTGGTCGACAAATACAAGGTCTCCCTTGCCAACGGAACGTATGAGGTGAAAGCCCAGGAATTGGCAGAAAAAATGATTCAGAAAATCCGGGAAGATAAAACGCGGGAGATCATTTGACTGGTTCGGAAGTTACAACGTTTTTACTTCTCTTAAATGAGGAAGTCGATCGCTTTCCTTTAATTTTTCCTCCCATCTCTTGCCCAATTTATTTGACCGTAAATCCACTTTTTCCAGCTTGGTCAGGGATGTATTCTGGGAAAGAAACTTCAGGCCGGCACGGGTGATTTGATTATTTCTCAAATCCAGTTCCTTCAGGTTTTTCAGAACCGGAGACACGGCGATAGCCTGCAAACCGGTATCTCCCAGGAAGTTCTTCCTCAAATCGAGGACTTCCAGCCCGGATAAATCCGGGTAAAGGCTTAAATAGGCCGCTTCATCCGGATTGATTTCCATGCCAGCCATTTTGAGGGTCTTCGCATTCCGGCTGATACGACTTTTGATAAACAGTTCAAAGGTCGTAATTTTGCGCGAACCATCCCGATTCAACTTGGCATCGATCGCCGCATTGATTTCATCCAGGTTCCCCTTGAGAGAATAAAATAATTCCAATATAAAGTCTTGATTCACGATCTTGATCCAAAGAGCTTGATTTTAAAACACATTTATCTGCTCACTCTACCAAATAAGGTCATTAAAAGGTTGGTTTTCCAGTAATTTTTGTTATACTCGTCCACTCAATATAATATTCAGATGGAGAAATTGCTATGATGGGTTTAGGCTTTCCGGAATTAATGATCATTCTGGTCATCATAATGATCATTTTTGGCGCAGGAAAACTTCCGGAAATTGGTAGCGCTTTTGGTAGAAGCATCAAAAACTTCAAAACTTCCATGAAGGATGCCGAACAGGAAGAAATTGCTGCCGGAGATCAAACCGAAGGAAGCATTGAGGGCGCTGAAGAGCCGAAAGCGGTACCTGAAAGCACTGGTGAAACAGCCGAAGTGAGTGAGTCACCGGAATCTTCGGAAAAGTAATCCGTTTTCCCCAGACCTCAGATATTCCCGGATTGCAGTAAGTTTCCTCACTGAATTGTCTCACCAAGGCCTCTCTTGCCACAACGCTTCTTTCCCCGGCAAGCATCTGGTTATTCATGCCCAGTAATGGTTAAGACTCTTCGATTTTTACTCTTCAAATTTTTCCAATCCTTCTTGGATGTTCTGCCGATACTTCTGGTCATTACCTTTTTTCAATTGGTGATAATCCAGAAACCATTCCCCCACCTTAAAGAAACCCTTTTCGGTTTTATTCTGGTCGTTATCGGCCTGTTCATTTTTATTCAAGGATTGGAAAATGCTTTATTTCCTATCGGCGAAAGACTGGCTGTTGAGTTTGCATTAAAGGGAAACGTCTACTGGATCGTCCTGTTCGGTTTTACTTTGGGCTTCGCCACCACCATTGCCGAGCCCGCATTGACGGTGATTTCCCAGAAAGCCGGCCATATTGCCGCCGGGGCGGGGGTTATCGACCAAACAAAGGAATCGATTGCCGGTTATGTCTGGGG
>JAUVMD010000239.1 GCA_030600405.1 Nitrospirota bacterium | reverse complement strand
TTATTTAGAGTGACCGCGGTGCCCCAGGGATTCATCCACCCTCCCCGGCTGACTGATCCGATATCCTGCAACAAGGGTGCCGGAAGACTGGGGCCAGCAATACAATCAAGTTGGGCTCTTTCCGAATTCAACAAGTGAATGGACCCCGACATCTGATCCGAACAAGATTCCATTTCAGAAATCAACGAATTTAAAATCTCTTTCAACGGTTCTCCCCGAATCAACATCTCCAGAACACGGGTCTGGCCGGACAAAAACTGGGATAGGCTCTGATAGGAATCTTTTCGGCTTTTCGATTTCCGGTGTTCCAAACGGGAGGCGGGCTTATTCGTTTCCTTTTTCCGTGCCACGATTAGGGAATCGGATGGTTTAAGGTGGGGCGAAAAAGTGGTGATTTCTGGGGTGTCCAGACAATCCGTGACTTTCTTGAGTATCTCCGCCCAAGTGAAAGGCTTTAGAACGAAATCATGGACGCCAAACCGAGAAGCTTCGTCCGAAGTCAGCAGTTTGGGATAACCGGTGACCACGATGACGGGAGTATGAGGATTAATTTTCTTGATCTTCCTTGAAACTTGCAGGCCATCCATACCCTTCAATTTCAAGTCCGTAATCACCAAGTCGAAGCTGTCATTCTGGAATTTGCGGATACCTTCCTCACCGTTGAGGGCGGTGGTGATATGGTAGCCATTGTCCTGAAAGTTGCCTTTCAGCGTCTCAACAACCAGGCTTTCGTCCTCTATCAATAGAATAGAATCGGGATCCCTCATTCCTCCTCCAAAGGAAAAGTGGGAATCAAGCAGGCTCAGACAACCATCCTGTGTGCCGTACCGTCTGAACGGACCTACTGACCTAAAAAGTTTGATTGACCTCCAACCAAAAGCAAATGAACGCCTATAACGACTATTTTATTTCAAATACCGTGTATGCTTTTGACCTATGATTGTATGAAACAGGGCTTAAAAGTCAACATAATAAACCCGGCAAAAATCAAATAAAGCAAAATTTTTCAATACTTTCGACAACCATGAGCCCAAGTAGGGACTGCCATTTTCATCGACCGCCGGCTTCCTCCCAGGCCTTTTCCCAGCCCCACTGGTTTAAGAAGAGTCATTGCCAAAAATCCGCTTTGAATGGAAAGTGTTTTAGGATCTTAATACCCTCCGTTTCAAGCCTACACGCAAATTGGAGCAAAATACCTAACCCTAAAACTGAATTTCCTCAGCTGAAACGGCTGAAATAAAAGGAGATCCTTCTTAGCCTTATTATTAAAGTCCTAATTGGCCACAGGGTCAAGCATAAAATGAATTTAACTTTCTATGTAATTATAAATAAAGGCCTTGAGTTGGGACGAGATAATGAGGTGGCACAGGTTAAAAGCAAAAAAAAGCCTGACCACAAGGTCAGGCTTTTTTACCTGGGGCCATCTTTAGAGAGAGTAAGCAAACCAGGGTTATTTAGATTTCTATAATGCCTCAACAAATCACAGCGCCAAGGCATCTTCCCGTTCCATATCGTTAACGACAATCCATTCGCCGCCACCGTGCTTCACGCGGGCCTGCCATTCTTCCAAGCGGTCGAGATATTCCTGGGGATTCACATTGTCCGAGCGTAATTTGGTGACATTGAGAGCCCGAACCTTAAAGCCATCCAGTGTGAAATTCATATTCCGGACAAAGCCTTTAGGCAGTTCCTCTTTAAGGTCGGAGTAAATGAAGACGTGTTTTTCGGCCGTATCCACTTCGTTCAGGTATTCGATCGCCTGCAGGAGACCGCCGGAAATGTCGGTGTATTTGCTGCCTCTGACCGATTTCACGAATTTATCCACGGTCTGGGCAAACCTCTTCTTTTGCTCGTTGGAAACCGAAGGCCTCGAATCAAAAGTCACTTTGGCCACGATATCCTTTTCGCTGAAACTGCCGCTGTCGATCCGTGCCACCACCATAGAATCGCCCGGTCCCAGGATGCCTAACAGATAGTTGATAATCTGCTGAGCTTTTTTCAACTCCGCGGTATATGTGCCGGAAGTATCCAACAGCAGGTAAACTCCACGGCCGCTTCCTGTTTTGGTAGTCCCACTATCCGTACAGGAAGTCATCATCAAGCAAAAACTCATTAAAACGAAAACAAATAATTTTTTCATTTTGTAACCTCTCCTACTTCCAGTTTGGATTCGGTCATTCCGATTCGGGATCCTTCCTCCATGCTTTGGCCGGGCTGTCTTTTCACCATACGCTCGATCCAAAGAGGCAGGAAAATGAATACATCATAAACGTGGGTCAACCATTGGCCTCCATGGCGGAATCCGATACCAACCGAACGCAAGGTCATCGCACTGCCCTGAAGGAGTATAACCAGCAATTCGCCAAAAACGATTCGTGCGGCATGCCCTAAAGATTCCAAAGGTATCGCTACCAAAGCCAAGGCAAAGGGCAAAATAAATCCTAATACCATTTGGCCCAGCATGGGAATCCATTTATTCATCCCAGTCACTTCTATCACCTGGTCCACGCCACCGGCGCTCAGGGAATGACGCAGGGCGCTTAAATCCGCCGCGATATGGTCACGCATGAAAGCCAGGGCCGCTTCTACACATGCCAGCGTCAACAGAAAGGAGAAAGAAACCCAGGCCATGCGGACTCTCAGTTTGTCATCCAGGGCTCCGATCACTGGAAACATGTGGGTAAACCGCAATGCTTCCATCATAAAAATCCCAAGAAATATTTCCACCAGTATGATGACCAGAGCGGCGAATTCGGAAACCTTGAATGCGCCAATGCGCGCCGTGGCACCGACCATTTCGGACATCGGCAGAGCAATTAGATTAAAATTGATGATAACGCCGCCAATGGCAACCATAACCGCCAGCAAAGAATAGGAAAAATGGATAGCCGCAGACGATTTGAGCGAACGCTCCGCTGATTTCGACCCACTGAGAATCTCTTCGTATTTTTCCATATGTTTGTCGATGTCCTTGGAACGGTCAATCAGCCGCCGGACGGTTTTCCCGGTTTCCTCCATCGTGTTGGATAAACGCCGCCAGTAAGGACGCATCCCTTGCAACAGACTGTGCCGTTGTGTTACCGACTGCCGGAATTCATTGATCACCTGTTTTTGATGTTTTTCAGACGCATCGTGGATACTGCTCAGAATATTAGCGGTGAGAGGATTACTCTTGTGATTCACTTTAAGTTTGGCCACCGATTCCACTGCTTCCACCCATTCAGGCGGGGGCGGCAACACTTGACCGCTCTTCTTATAGTCATCATCGATACGCGAAATCTGATCGGACATTAACCGTTGGAGGGCGGGATATTTTCCCAGATCACGTTCCACCATCGCGTTCACTCGGAAAAATTCGCGCTCAATTTTCCCTTCCACTTCTTCCTTACCCAACTGGAGAAGAACATCTCTATTGCGTTCCTTCAGCTTGTCGGCTCCTTGTCCCAGAGACCGTGAGGCAATGCGAAACATCGAATAAATCATCCTCATCAGCTGGGTGACCACATAATGTATAGAGGATCGCATCAT
>JAUVMD010000272.1 GCA_030600405.1 Nitrospirota bacterium | reverse complement strand
ACTACTTATGGGCTGGTATTTTTTGCCGGGTTGCTCTCCGCCTGTACGCAGGAGGCTCGGGAACCGGTAGAGGTCGGGGCGGCTCAGGTAGAACTGCGTAGTGACCTCGTTCTCTCCGAAATGCCGACTTCGTCCACTGCATTGTTGGCTGAAGAGAATCCGGAACATCCCGGTCAATCTACGAATCCTAAGCAGGCCATCCGGCGCATTCCTCTAAAGGGATTGAGAAATTATTCACAGGACCGTGCTTACCGTGCTGTCAAACGCTATGAATTTCTGCCCGCCTTGCTGAAGGATTCCAAAACTCAGAAAAGCTTCGCTCAGGGAGGTAACGCCCACGCGAACTCGTGGACGCTTGCCGATAAATATTGGGTGCGGGCGGGCAAAGGATTCGGCGTTGCGGCAGCGGGGATGACCCCACCGGAAACCGTTCATCTTGATGATGCTCCGTATTATTTTCCTACGGTCGTCTTGAAACCGTACTCCAAAGCATCGGAGCATCTAGAGCCGGTGACCGAACCTTTCAAAAGCCGGAAGCCGCTTGTGTTTCACAGCGGAGCGATCGGGTTTGCTCATGAGCCTCCGGTAGATACCACGCCCTCCGGATATTTGCCTGCTTTAGAAACCAGGCGGGTACTCTCTCCGATTCCGGAGACGCAGGTTTACCTGTCTTCCAAACCCAATACCCAAGTGACTCTGGCTCCCGCCAAACACCGTTTGGATCTGATGAATGACAATGAAAACCTCAACCGCGACAGGTTTGGTAAACTTCCTCAACCGGCGAAGCACCGGAGCAAACTTAGCCAGAGCGTGATAGCGCCATTGAATCTTTATCCTCGCATCCAAAAGTAAATCAACCAGAATGCAATAATCAGAACCCAGACAAGAATGCGCCGACCAAGTGAAGCGTGCCGCTTATTGGGTTTCAAGGGGGAAGGCATAGTTACCTTATGGGTTTTTGGCGCACCGGAAACCGAAACTGTTGTTCTTCACCTCGGGATTGAAAAAACTTCGGTTGAAGGTGGGTGCGCTGAGCCCGCATCCGTACGACAGACAGTCGAACCACGACCCGCCTTTCAGTACACGTTTGTCTTTGCCATACTCCGATTTCGGAATGGTGTTGCCGGGATGGGGCAGGTAATAGGCGTCCACCCACTCCCACACGTTCCCCGACATGTCGTATAATCCGTAGACGCTCCGGCCGTTGGGGTAGGATCCTACCGGTTCCGTCCCGGTAGAATGTTTGTACGGGTTGTTGGATTTGTCCAGCGACCAGAAGTGGCCCCAGGGATAGATGTTTCCGTCTTCCCCGCGCGCGGCTTTTTCCCATTCCTGCTCGTTGGGCAGGCGTTTGCCGGTCCATTGGCAATAGTCATTCGCGTCAAACCAACTGACATAGGTGACGGGGTGATTTTCCTTGCCTTTTGGGATGTTGCCCTGGGCCCAGTGGTGTGGCGATTTTCGTTTCGTGACGCCCACAAATTTTTTGTAATCCCGGTTGGTGACTTCATAGAGATCAATGTAGAATGCGCCGGTCTGGTTGATGTGTTCCGGCGACTCGTCATCCCAGCGTTCGTTGGACCCCATGATAAACTCTCCGTCATTGATAAAAACCATTCGCGGAATTTGTGAGTTTTTCTTTGATTTTGAGGTTTGGGCAGACGCCACGGCTTGACCGGCCCGGACGGCAGGACGGGGCGACAGCAAACGCTGGTTCGGCCGTTGGCTTTCAGTAAATAAAAAGGGGTCCGGGTTCTGGAAAGGACTCAAGGTTTCCAGCGGTAAGCCTCCATGATGACAGGACGTGCATTCGGCCTTTTGGGTTTTATCGGCGCGGGCCTGTTGGATATTTTCCGGCAGGTGGCAGGCGGTTTCGCAAGTCACCTTCTGATGAAGAGGGTCCCGCAAATGCTCGAACGCCGCCACCGGCTTTGGAAATGCCATCGCCAAAAGCACACAACCCCAGGCCCAATAATAGTGTCTGCGCATTCTTTTGATATTTCCTTTGATTTGGTTGACAATAGGGCGCCACCGGACGTTCATGGCCGGGTGAAACCAAGGTTCTCAAAAAATTTTATAGAATGCAGACAGTGGAGTCAAAAGGTAAATCTCAATAAAGGAAAAGTATGATTCACGATGAATGGTGTTGGATATCCGACGGCCACCATCCAGCGAAATGGAATATGGAGGTGGACGCCGCGTTGTTAGCGGATTACGGCCAGGGCCGGACTCCTCCGACTATACGATTTTATGGCTGGTCCGAGCCTGCGATCACCATCGGGTATTCGCAAAAAGCCGAACAGGAGTTGGATATCGAGCGTTGCCGGGAGATGGGTATTTCCATCGTCCGGCGGCCCACCGGCGGGCGTGCCCTCCTGCATCATCGGGAGTTGACCTATGCGGTGGTGGCGCCGGTGTCACTTCCGCCATTCAACCGGGGACTGAAAGCCACCTTCCAAGCCGTCAGCGAGGCTTTGTTGGTGGGTCTGCGAGGTTTGGGAATTCAGGGCGAGATCAATACGGGTAAACAGTCGTCTGGGTCAGCGCGGTCTCCCGCCTGCTTTGCATCGCTCAATCACTGCGAAATCACCGTCAACGGCAAAAAGCTGGTGGGTAGTGCGCAGAAGCGAACCTCGAAAGCGTTTTTACAGCACGGATCCCTGATTATCGATGCCGATCACGAGCTGTTCACATCATTGTTAAAGTTTAATAATGAGAGCGAGAGAGGGGCAACACAACAGCATTTGATGCATTCCACCACTACGTTGAACCAAATATGTGACCGAAAATTTTCTTTTGAAGAGATCAGCGCCGCTTTGCAAGAGGGATTCCAAAAAGCGTTGGGCGGTGTCTGTCTGAATTATTGATGAAATCAATTTCTCAAATAAATTTAGTTTTCAAGTTTTCGACGCTGGTATGTTTGCTGGTGTTTTTTTGCGCGGCCTGCGGCAAGAGGTCGATGTTTAGTGAAGATCCGAAACTTCAAAAATACAAGGATCGGACTCGAGCCTACTTGCCGGATTTGGAGCCGGGAATATTGAAAGCCCAACTGGCGTATGTCAACCGGGATTTATTGCCGGACTTGGTACTGCTTCGAACCGGTGATCGGGGGCAACCGGTGATCCGAGTTTGGAACAATTTAGCTGGCGAAAAATTTGTTCCGGT